>CAYTBU010000059.1:0-6963 GCA_964436105.1 uncultured Rickettsiaceae bacterium
CACGTTTTGCGCCCTCACCTACTGGATTTTTACATATCGGAAGCGCAAGAACCGCTTTATTCAATTACTTATTTGCAAAACATCATAACGGCAAATTCTTACTACGCGTTGAAGATACCGACCAGACAAGATCCACCGAAGAAGCAAAGAATGCCATTATCTCAAGCATGGAATGGCTAGGCTTACAATGGGATCAAGAAACCGTCTATCAATCTGCTAGAGCGCAGCGTCACAAAGAAGCCGCGCAAGATTTGATTGAAAGAAATATGGCCTATTATTGCTTTTCTACGCAAGAAGAAATAGAGGTTGCAAGAAATCAAGCTATAGCGAGCGGCACGTCATTCATATTCCAAAGCCCATGGCGCGATGCTGATCCTAGCACTTATCCAAAGAATCAAAAACCTGCTATCCGTTTAAAAGTACCAACAGCTGGCCAAACAATAACTCACGATCTTGTTCAAGGGGATGTAAAAGTTGAAAATGAGCATATAGATGACATTATCCTCCTTAGAAGCGATCAAACCCCAACCTATATGCTAGCGGTCGTAGTAGACGACCATGATATGGGCGTAACTCATATTATACGCGGTGATGACCATCTCACTAATACCCCAAAACAAATTTTATTATATCAAGCTTTCGGATGGGA
This sequence comes from uncultured Rickettsiaceae bacterium, assembly GCA_964436105.1. Lineage (GTDB taxonomy): Bacteria > Pseudomonadota > Alphaproteobacteria > Rickettsiales > Rickettsiaceae > JAGOJE01. The sequence continues at coordinate 650 of CAYTBU010000059.1, forward strand.
TGTACCGCAGTTCGCGCATATCCCACTAATTCACGGCCCCGATGGCGCAAAACTATCCAAACGCCATGGAGCAGTTGGGGTGGAGTGGTATAAAGATGCTGGCTACCTGCCAGAAGCAATGTGCAATTACCTGCTAAGGCTAGGATGGAGCCATGGTAATGATGAGGTCATCTCTCGCAAAGAGGCTATAGAATGGTTTGATATTGACCATATTGGCAAATCACCATCAAGGCTAGATTTTCAAAAAATGAATAATATAAACGGCCATTATATTAAGGCAGCAGATAATGAATATTTAAGCAATATCATCATCAATGAACTAAAAGCCGACCCAGAATCGGCCGAATATATAAAGCAAGGAATTAATAGCCTTAAAACACGTGCTAATGTCCTGACTGAGCTAGTGAATTTAAGCAAAATATATCTTGTAAATCAAGCTATAGAAATCTCTGCAGAGGCGAAAGAGATTATCAATACTACTGATACTCATTTTATCGATGAAATAACTCAGTTAATCTCAGCATTAGAAGATTTAGATCATGAGAATATACAGGCAAAATTCAAAGAATTTGCTAATATCAAGGGTATGAAAATTGGCGACGTCATGAAACCTATTCGTGCATTGCTAACAGGCTCTACTGCATCACCTAGTCTTTTTGAAATTATTGCAATCATTGGAAAAGAGCATAGTATTAAAAGATTACAACAACGTTAGAAACCAATTAAGAAAGAATAGTGGCATTTAAATCTCTTCTACAATTATGGCAATCAGAAAAATTTCCTTCTTCGTGGATAATAGGAACATCTAATCTGGCGACCACATTAACAGAAGTAACAAAGTTTGCTGAGCATATTCTATCTGCCCCTAGCGACTTACCGATTGAGAATAATCCTGATTTTCGCGTCATACAAAGAGAAAAAAATACTAGTGGCGAATTAACAAAATTCATTGCCGTGGACCAGATTAGAAGCCTTCAGAATTTTCTTAATACCACAAACACTTTGTCCAAATATAAAATAGCTATCATTGAGCAAGCAGATCTAATGAATATTAATGCTAGCAATTGCTGTTTGAAAATCTTAGAAGACACACCAAAAAATAATTTTATTTTTCTTATTACCACCTCCCCGCACTCATTACTTGCTACTATTAAATCGCGCTGCCATAAAATATATTTAGGCGAAGATAAAACCGCAATGCAAGAACCAGAGGGATATAATTTACTGATATCTCTTCTTAACGATAGATCTGTTTTCTTAAAAACACTAGCAGGAAAAATAGACAAGGAAACATTCAGCAACTTAAGCAAAAGCGCTCTATATCTTCTCGGTCAAGAAATAAAGTATAACAACACCCCTCTTAAAGCGATAAAACCTAATAATCCTAAACAAATTCTTTTAAAATATGATAGGATCAATAATATTATATCAGATACTATCCAATCCGATCTTGACCCTAGGAATGGTCTAATATTAATGATAGAGGAGCTGCTCTCTTAAAATGGATGAATTATTTAACCCGGTATCATCACTTTTAATACTAAAACCTCTTACTATAAAAGCTCTTGGGCGCCTAAAAATTCACTCTATATCCGACTTACTGCTTCATAAACCACATAGCTATATTGAAAAAAAACTTAGTCCTGACCTCTCTAAGTTAGAACATGGACAATATATTATTACAACTGTAACAATCAAAGATATCGTCTCTCCAAAAAGACGCGGCGCTCCTATTAAAATATATGCCGAAAATCATACTGGCGGCATCACTCTGATTTTCTTTAACAAAATCCCTTCTTTTATTTTTGCGCGCATGCGCCTTGGTAGTCAAATTACAGTGGAGGGCAAAGCGGAATTGAATGACTTCTATTACCAAATCTCTCATCCAGAATTTATATGGAACATGAATGAAACCGGTGCAACTATAGAGCCAATCTATCCGCTCACCTATGGCATCAATAATAAACAATTACATAATTACATCTTAAAAGCGATGGAACTATTGCATCACCTTTGCTACAACACCGGGAGTAAATTTATTAGAGATCTAGTCAAAGCGCTTGATGATACTCACTCTCCTATAACTTTGCCAGATGCCAAGACCACACAAACCTTAGCTGAACTAGAGTTATTAGCAAATCAGCTAACTCTAGCGCAGATACGCAAGAAACAACATTTGGAAAAAGGTTCATCCTTCAGAAAGGCATCAGCATTACAAGAAGAAATATTAGCCAAATTAGGTTTTACTTTAAGCCCAGGACAACAAACAGTAATAGCGGAAATAGAAGAAGAGCAAGAAGCAAGCATTAGGATGACTCGCCTGCTTCAAGGTGACGTAGGTTCTGGCAAAACTCTAGTTGCCTTAATGACTATACTAAATGTCGCAAGCGCAAATAAGCAAAGTGCGTTCATGGCGCCAACAGACTTGCTTGCAACACAGCACTACAACTTTTTTGCTAAAGCATTAAGTGAGCATAATATTGAAATCGCGTTACTTACTAGCAAAACAAAAGCAAAAGATCGTAAAATTATCTTAGAAAAATTAGCCTCAGGCGAAATATTGATTTTAATTGGCACTCATTCTTTGTTTCAAGAGAAAGTAATATTTCATAATTTAAGCTATATAATAATCGACGAACAACATAAATTTGGCGTCGAGCAAAGACTAGATCTATTAAAAAAAGCCCACAACCCAGACCTTCTGGTTATGACGGCCACACCAATACCCAGAAGCCTTACTATGACTTTATTTGGCGATATGTCAGTTTCACGCCTAACTACTAAGCCACAAAATAGACCTGAAATTACTACAATTGTAAAACACACAAGTAAAACAAATGAAGTCATAGAATCACTAAATCGTAAAATAGAAAATGGCGAAAGAGTCTATTGGATTTGCCCATTAATTGAAGCAGCAGAAGAAAAAACAGAATTTGATTCATCTGATGCCATTTCTAGATATATGTCATTAAAAGAAATTTTTCATGACCAAGTTGGTTTAGTCCACGGCAAATTATCCCCCGAAGCTAAAGATGAAATGATGCAACAATTCAAAGAGGGTAAAATCTCCATCCTAGTTGCCACAACAGTTATTGAGGTTGGAATTGACGTGCCGGAAGCTACATTAATTATCATTGAAAATGCTGAGAGATTCGGCCTAGCTCAACTTCATCAATTAAGAGGCAGAGTTGGCAGGGGAACCCTACCCTCATTCTGTATTTTACTTTATGCTTTCGCATCATCCGTGTCAAAAGAACGCCTAAACATCATGCGCAGTAGCACTGATGGATTTTATATCTCAGAGCAAGATTTAATCCTACGCGGTGGGGGAGAAATTCTAGGAACTAAACAAAGCGGCTCACAAGATTTTCGTTTTGCGGACCTAAGCGCGGACCTAAATTTACTAGTAAAATGCAACGAACAAGCCAATAATTTCATTAAATCTGGAATCTCAAACCCAGATCTAGACTTCATCACAAAATTTTTTCATCAGAGAATAAACATGAGTGAGAAAATAATTTAATACTTGATTTATAGCTCATTATCATTATAATACCTGTCTTAAAGACCCGAGTAACATGGCCATGGTATGCCTAATTGCTCTTGAAATTTGTTAAAATACCAAAAATTCGGAAGGATTATGCCTAAGTTAAAAACTAAATCGGCAGTAAAAAAACGCTTTAAACTTACTGCATCTGGAAAGCTAAAAGCTACTCAAGCTGGAAAGCAACACTATATGAGACGTCGTACGAAATCTCAACTCCGTAACCTAAGAGGAACAACAATCCTTGAAGGACAGGAAGCAAAAAACCTGATCAAATATTTCTTGCCTTACGGCACTAATTAATACGGAGAAAAATGAATGTCACGTACTACCGCTGGTAAAATTACCAAAAATCGTCATAGAAAAATTATTAAATTAGCCAAGGGCTACCGCGGCAGAGCAAAGAATTGCTTTACCGTTGCTATTGAAAAAGTAGAAAAAGCATTACAATATGCTTACCGCGATCGTCGTAATCGTAAACGCGATTTCAGAGGCCTGTGGATTCAACGTATCAATGCTGCTGCTCGTGAGCATGGCATGATTTATTCTCAACTTATCAATGGTTTGAACAAAGCTGGAGTTGAAGTAGATCGTAAAATGCTAGCTGAACTAGCGGTGCATAACCAAGATATGTTTGCGCATTTAGTGCAGCAAGCTCAAGGCGCTCTAGCAGCAAAATAAATCTATATTTCTTCATTCTCGCATTCAAATCTTGCGGGAATGAAGAATCTGGTTCTCATGATCACCAAAGACATACTCCTATACAATCCATTATTTTCTTGATCACTTTTCGCTCATTGCAATGACGATATCAACCTAAACTCCTCTTAATCATGTCCACAAAAGCCGATCTACGTCTAAAATTCCGTGTCAATCAAAAAAACGATGAGACATCTGCATTAATCGCAAAAAATGTCCAACATATAATAGACCACCTTCCATCTATAAAAATGATTGGTCTTTATAGCGCCATGAATCATGAGCCAGACCTTGCAACGGATTTAATCTCTAATTTTAAACAACTATATGCTTTTCCTCAAATTATTAATGACAAGATGGTATTTGTGTTTTCTTTTGAATATGTAGGCTCACAAGAAATACACCATCAAATCATAACACCAGACTTATTAGTGATTCCTGGAATAGCATTCGATATCAAAGGCTATAGACTAGGATTAGGGAAAGGACATTATGATCGATACCTAAGTAAAAACAATAATATTAAAACAATTGGGATTTGTTTTAGTAAGAATGTATTACAACGCTTGCCTACTGAAGACCACGACTGTAAGATGGACTATATAGTAACTGAACATTCGATCATAAAAACATGAATCTTTTTGATATCATCATCTTTGCCATCTCAGGACTTTCAATCTTAATGGGATTATACAAAGGGTTTATTGGCCTTTCTATTGGCTTAATTGCTTTTATATGCTCTATTACCGCAACTTATTTCTTAGAACCGATTGTCAAAGTTGTTATATTAGAACATGTACAGAACGACCTAGCTGCTGGATTAATCGCTGGTATTGCCAGCTTTTTACTTTGCACCATCTTCTTTTCTGTTCTGAGCGGGCAAGTAAGAGGAGTTCTGAAAGAAATTAGCGGTGGAATGATCGATCGCCTATGCGGATTGGTTGCCGGCGCCTTAAGGGCTCTACTGATCTCTCTTGCTATCCTCTCATTAATTGTGATTTTCGTAAATGATGCTTACATCAATGTGGCTAACCTTAAAGAGATGAGTGAGAAAATAGATCAAGCTAAATTCCCTAAATGGGTTACAGGATCAAAATCTTATCCTATCCTGACTGCAGCAGCTGAATTTATTGGAAAACATATATCTAAGGAACAATTAGAAAAAATTAAGCTCCCAACGCGCTCTAAACCCTCGATACCAAGTGAGCTACAACCAACTGTTAATATCACGATCGATAAAGAGCAATCAATCAAAATGTCCGTTGAAATGCCAAAAGACGAGCAGAAAGAAAAGACTTTAGAAGAAGAGCTGAAGGATTTGGATAAGTGAATTGCATTATGCGGACTGGTCATGGCCTTGCCCGCATGGATACCGTCATGGCGAGGAGGCCTTTGGGCCGACGTGGCCATCCAGTTTATTTACGTATAACTTATTACCCCAAAAGGCTATAAAGATAGTAATTTTGACTATATTACTGGATTGCCGCGGAGCATTGCTCCTCGCAATGACGAAAAAACTAACCATGCAACAAAGCCGCTCATAGGCCGGAATGACTAACTGACCTAGCTAGCTTAACTCTCTACCAACTCCTGCTTCAACCTCTCTAAATCCGCATTACTTTTTATTTCTCTAAAAGCTTTATTTGGATATTGTGCTTTGAACGCCGACATTACTGGCTCCATGCGTTTTGCAAAAGTCCAAGTGTACTTTAAAAACACCCACTGTATTACTTCATCACATCCCGGAGGTATATCATCTTCACTCCTGCTGGACTGAAAAAATCTTTTTATAATCCTAAAATAACAAATCATTCTTGGGTAATTAAAATAGAGCACCAAATCAGCTCGATCAAAACGCATTTCAAACGAAGCAGAATTATTGCCATCTACAATCCAGGAATCAGTACTGATAATCTTTCGTTGGATCTCTAAGAACTCATCGTAATCTCGCTTGACCCAATCTGCGACGAAGAAATGTTTATCAAGATGATGTAGTGGGAGGTTAAAAGTGTTTGCAAGCCAGAGAGCAAAGGTAGATTTACCGCTGCCTGGACGCCCAAAAATCATAATC
>CAYTBU010000060.1:0-6957 GCA_964436105.1 uncultured Rickettsiaceae bacterium
ATCTTGATGTTATAATAGTTTGTTTGGGATCCGGATTAGTATTAAGGCTAAAGCATGCAATCCCTCTGAGCTCTAAAACTATTCGCTCACCAACAACTCCAAATATTTTACGGATATATTTAGGGTCTTGAGCTCTCAGCTCCTTGGCTGTTTGAATACCGAGCCCGTTAAGACGCGTGGCTATATTCTTACCAACTCCCCACACCTCTCCTACATTTAAATTATTCAGCACTTCCTGGCACACCTCTTCATCTCTAAGATCAAATACTCCTCTATTATTCTTTTTTGCTATAAAGTTTGCAACCTTAGCTAGGGTTTTACTGGGCCCTATACCTATAGACACCGGGATTCCTGTCCACTGCCCTATTTTTTGTTTTATTGATAAAGCATACGCCTTTAAATCATTGTTAGATAAATCGTCTAACTTTAAGAAAGCCTCATCAACAGAATATATCTCTAGCGCCGGCGCTAGCTCTTTAAGACTAGTCATAACGCGACCCGACATATCCCCATACAATTGATAATTAGAAGAAAACACTTCTATTTTATTATCAATGCATATCTTCTTATATTTAAAGTAAGGTGCACCCATGGGTATACCTAAAGCCTTTGCTTCGTTTGAGCGGGCAATAACACAACCATCATTATTGGATAAAATAACAATTGGTTTATCCTTTAGTTGAGGGTTAAAAACCCGTTCACAAGAGGCATAAAAGTTATTACAATCTATTAGAGCAAAGATAGACATATGATTTTAAATCTTAAATATTGAAGCCGTTGGTTATTTAAGTGATAATTCGAATTTAGCTTAGAACTGATGAATCACACTAGTGACTACACCCCAAATATAATCCCCTTCTCCCAACTTAATAGGTTCAAACTTTTTGTTCTCTGGGACTAAATATAGTTCATCTTTGATTTTCTGCAGCCGTTTAACAGTAAAATCACCTTTTACTACTGCAATCACTATTTTACCATTCGTCGCTTCTAGCGATTTATCTACTATTAAGAGATCATTTTCTCTAATACCCGCATCAATCATGGAATCTCCCGTAACTCGCACAAAAAAAGTGGCAGCAGGTCTATGTATCAAGTAGGTATTTAAATCTAATTTACCACTGATATAATCATCGGCAGGAGATGGAAACCCTGCTTGAACTTTAACCTCGTGAAGAGGCAAAGCCTGTGGTACCAATGTAGAACATGCTGTTATATCGGTTATTTTCATAGCTTATTATTTATTAAATACATTCAAACAAAGAGTTGAAGTATAGTTTTTTAGTAAAAAAATACAATCTAGATTAATCTCAAGATCAGTAAAAAGAAAACTAATGATAGGTATCTAAGGTAACCTAGCACTAAAACTTCAAACAACCAAAATGAAGAAAGTAAGATACTGAAGCAAAATCTACCAGACTTTCTAAAATACAAGTAATTGGACCGTCAAAAGACAAAGCAAACGAATTAAATATCAACTTTAGTATTACTAATGCTTTCATCATATGATACTATTTAGGTAAGCTTTTTAAATCACCAACTATAATATTACTTATATGAACTATTTTCTTATTCTTTGCCTTCTTGCCCTAGCAGCTATTATAGGAGCGTGGTACACTGAAAGGTACTTTACTGGAAAATATATTCAGTTAAAAGAAAGATCATACTACCTAGAGAGTAACCTTAGTTTCCTGCAGTCTCTCTTTAGAAAGGCTAAAACTCCTAACAAACAGTTCAAAGACAGCATATTATCAAATAATCATTACGAGCAAATTAGCACAAGAATCAAAAACCGCTTACATATTGATGATATTATTTTTTGGCCCCTCAATGTCTACGAAACAATAGAAGGTACAAACGCACTGGTAATACCGGACCATACGTTTGTTACGTCTTATGTAAAACAAAATCATACAGCTATCCTAGCAGAACTTATAATGAACCCAATAATCACCAAAACAATAAATCAGCAAAAGTCTGATAAGCAATATATTCTTTATATCAGCCAAGCCAAAGCTCCTCTAAGCAACTCTCCTCACGCCACGCAGCTTACTATCTGTTTGCAAATACAAGATCCGTCACTCGATAAAGCCCAAAAGGCTCTAACCAAAGATGACCTAGTAGTTCTAGGTATTGCTTTAGAAGCTATATATATTGCCTTATACGGATCAAAACCAATGGTCGATTTAACAGATATTTGATAATATGAACGCAGCAATCAATAGATTATGCTTAAATCTCCAAAAGAAAAAGAAATTTGCAGACCAAGAGTAATGACATCTATCATTATTACCTGTATACACAACCTTTAGACAACTAGAGATAGAGAAAAAGACGTGAACGATGCTACTCATCAAAAACTTATAACAACAGCTATTACTATGTTAAAGCAAAATATCCCCTACCCCCTCATTATGCAAGTTACGGGTCTTTCTAAAGACGAATTAGATAAACTAAAGTGCCAATTGTGAATTTTAACTACTACAATCTAAAATTAAATTAAGGACCATCCGCTATGGAAACTACTGAGCTTAAGAAAATGGCCACCCTATTACGTCAATCCGATCAATACCGAGTTATTGAAAAATATCAAAAACCAGAAGCTTATAACGAAGATAATCACTTACCTAAACTCATTGGCGTCTTTTTAGATATTGAAGCTACCGGTTTATCATTTGCCGAAGACAAAATCATAGAATTAGGTATGGTTAAGTTTGAATATACTGAAGATGGTCGCATATTTAGATTATTAGATGAATTCAGCGGCTACCAAGACCCTAAAACACCACTTACAGAGTTTATTACCAAACTTACTGGCATTACTGATCAAATGGTTGCTGGACAGCAAATCAACGAAGCTGAGGTAGCTGATTATTTGAACAATGTAGATCTCATCATCGCTCACAATGCCCCCTTTGACAGAAACTTCTTTGAAAAAACCTTTAGATCAATTCCTCCTAAACCTTGGGCATGCAGTATGTACAACATTAACTGGAATCAAGAAGAGATTAGCAGCCAGAAACTTGAATACATAGCATACAAGTATGGTTTCTTCTATGAAGGGCACAGAGCTGTTATCGATTGCCTTGCTGGAATACACGTTTTAGCCCAAGAACTTCCAATGTCGAAGCAATTAGTCTTAAAACAATTACTCAGTAATGCAAATCAAATAACATTTAAGCTTTGGACCACCAATGCCCCTTATGCTCATAAAGACTTACTAAAAGAGCGTGGTTATAGGTGGAGCACTCACCAAGCCAGCAACTACAAAGCTTGGGCTATTGAGTTACCAGAAGATAGAGTAGAAGCAGAGATCGTTTTCCTACGCTTGAATATCTATAATGCATCAGCCCTTAATATACAGATAGAAATTTTTGATTCTTATGAGAGATTTTCAAATAATAAAATGTTACCCAACACTGGCAAACATCAAGATAAACTAGAATGGGTCCAATTATTGTGTATCAAACAGTTATAAGAGATAATTGCACCCTACCCTCATATACTGAAGCACATATATAAAAATTCAAAATCATCCCTAATATAAGCTCTTACTATTTAGCATAATGGGTCTAATTAAGTTGTACTTTATACTTTATATCTTATACTTTATAAGTTGTACTTTATACTCTATATCTTGTACTTTATAAGTTATACTTTATATCTTATACTTTATAAGTTATACTTTATATCTTATACTTTATAAGTTGCACTTTATAAGTTATACTGTATACTTTGTACTTTATATCTTGTACTTTATAAGTTGTACTTTATACTCTATATCTTATACTTTATAAGTTATACTTTATATCTTATACTTTATAAATTGCACTTTATAAGTTATACTGTATACTTTGTACCTTATATCTTATACTTTATATCTTATACTTTATAAGTTATACTGTATACTTTGTACCTTATATCTTATACTTTATAAGTTATACTGTATACTTTGTACCTTATATGTTACACTTTATACTTTATACTTTATAAGTTACACTTTATACTTTATAAATTGAGCTTTATAAGTTATAATCAGAATATTAATTTAATTAGACAAAGAAAATGAAAACCAAAGTAATAACATTAGCAACAAGTAAGGGTGGGGCAGGGAAGTCGACGCTAGCCAGAAATATCGCCGCCTATTGGGTGAATTTAGGAATGAAAGTTCTAATCATCGACGCTGACCCACAAGAAAGTATATATTCAAAGCATGATACTAGTGGCCCGTTAAAAGATCTTGTAGTAATTGCTGAACCAGAAGAAACAGTGTCAGAAACAATTCAAGAGAACCGAGGTAAGTATAATTACATAATAGTAGACACTGGGGGGTATAGAAACAGAACCACAGTCAAAGCTTTAATTGTGAGTGATTTGGCTGTTATTCCGCTAAAACCTTCTGTAGATGATGTTAAAGGAGCTATTGCAACACACGCTTTGTTACAAGAGCTAAACCAAACCCCAGAGAGAATACAAAATTCTATAAAATATAGAATGGTAATGACTATGAGTCAGCAGAATACTGTTATAGCCAAACATGTACGCAGTGAATTAGAGAACATAGGTTACTTACTGTTGAAAGCTGAGATGTATCATAGAGTAGCTTACCTTGAAGCCAGTTTAAAAGGTTTATCTCCTTGTATTACTGAACCAGAGGGCCCGGCTTCACGGGATATAAGTTTAATAGTACAAGAATTAAATGAAGCTTTATAATCAAAATAATAGGATATTAATATGGCAAGCAAAGAATTGGGCTCAATTTTAGATTCAATACCTGCAGCAACGGCAAAAGGTCAAAACAAGATAGTAAAAGAAATTCAGGAGGCAAATTTGACTCCTCAAACCAAAAACATAGATAAAACAATACAAAAACATGAACGTATAGTTGCTAGCATACCAAAAGAACTAAAGGCAGAAATAAAACACTATATGAATAGTAATGGCCTTACAGAAAAAGTCATTCTTCTTAAAGCCTTACAGAAATTCGGGTTTAATATAAAAGATGAATGGTTAGTTGACCAAAGAACGCAACGGTAAAATAATGCTATTCAAATTTCTTAGCCGTCATAAATAACGCCATAGAATATTTTGGCACTTTCAAACCCATGAGGGGTTTTTTCATTTAATAAATTATTTTATCTTGTTACAATAAATAGTTGTTGCAATTTAAATACACCTGGTGTAATTTAATAAAACTTACTGAGTTTTTTTGAAATAAGTTCTTTAAATTCACAGTAATATATAGTAATAATCAAATTATGAATTTAACAATGAGTTCAGTGAATGGCAATTAAAAAAGAAGAAATGAAGGCCTTTACCATAAAGGTTCCAAAGGATTTATTACAGGAAATTGATCAAATTTGTGCAACAAATTATATCACCAGAACTTCTTGGATGATTAAAGCCGCTAAAACATTGCTAGATCAGGAAAGAATAGGAAGTAGTGAGGATTTTCTTGCGAGATTAAGTAAAAAAATAGAATCAACAGGTGAACAATAAAAAAGGTGCATAGCACTTAATACTACACACCTTAATAAAGATAAAACAAAATTTAAGCCTGGCAGCTTTAAATGTGCTTTGTGTTATGAGTACAGTATATCTAGATCTTTATTATTAGTCAAGGTATTAATAGGCTATCCCCTTAAAAAAGGAGGATAAATGTCTAATTCCGACGTTAATAGTTGTCAAAATACATCACTTAAATTATTACCCCCAATAACAGGTAACATAATTCCGCATAGCTGGTATTCACAAATTGTGACCGAAGCCGGAAAGCCAGACCATAATGCTATAGCTATTCTTTCAGAGATTGTTTATTGGTATAGACCTCGAGAAGATGGTAGTACAAAATTCCAAGATCATGTATGGCAAACTTCTTATAATCATTTTGAACAAAAATTTCGATATAACAAACAAAAGATTAGACGAGCATTAGTAAGACTAGAAGAATTAAATTTAATCGAGAGAGAATTTCGTACAATTTATAAATTTGGTCAGAGATACAATAATGTTTTATTTATTCATATTTCGGTAAATTTACAGAAAATATGTTCATCAAACAGTTTTTTGACACCAAATTTTGATACCCCCTCTATACAAAGATGTAGAGATAATATAAGGAATAAAGATTATATTTCTAAAAATAGATCTATTGGATCTAATTTTATTCAAAATTCTTTAAGTGATTTAAAAATAGAGGAAGTTGAAGAAGATAGAAAATTAAAAACTAATACTCCTTTGCTACCATCTATCGTGCTTAAAGAGCAAAACTTAAGTAACCTACCTAAATTCAATCCTCTATTTGATAAATCTTACCTTGGTAAAACAAAGCATCTACAAGATTTCTATCCACTATCACAGGAAGAATGCTTAGAACTCAAACACTTATCTGGTAGAGATTTTTCACTCAATGCTATGAACGAGATTCTAAAAGATGTTGCTAGAAAGAAACCTGAATGGTCTTGTGGAAGTAAAAAAGGCTTTATGACTTATATGACAGAGGTTTTAAAATTTGAAAAAAGACAAGTAGTCTTAGTATCAGGGGAGGGGTTCAGGATTAGTAGCAACCTCACTGCAGAAGAACTAAACCGCAAAGCACAAGAAAAGTATTTAGCTGATATTGAAAATTCAACTCAAACTTCACCGGAATTGCATTTCAAGAAGAAATTAGCAGCAGTACTAGATCCAAATACTGCATACAAACTTCTTAAAGCTTATAGCTCTAGCAGTAGGGAAGGGGATATCTTCAAGATTAACCTTACTACACTGGTTGAATTATCCTCTGTCGAAAAGGAAATAATATTACAACAAGCAAAAGCTACTCATGAAAGACTATATGGAGAAGAACTTGTTTTGATATCTAAATTAGATTTTACAATAAAAGAGAACTCTAGGGCTGCTATGCAGGCAACCAAAGATGAAGCAGTCCTAATACCATCTGGAGTATGGGGTAATATGCGC
>CAYTBU010000061.1:0-6892 GCA_964436105.1 uncultured Rickettsiaceae bacterium
CAGCTAATAATAAATCACTAAGCACCTTGCCCTGCACCTCACTAACTACCGCGCCAGCACTCTTAACCCTTAAAACATCTCCTCTTAATCCCTTAGTATCTCCAAAGTTAGGTAAATCATTTACTTTATCAGCAACACGAAGACATCTCTGTTCTTCCTCCCTCACCTCCTTAGTCGTATAATATATCTGATCAGCTTTAGTTATTGCCTTAGAACCCCCCTTACCTTCAGTACCCTTATTCCCTTCCGCGCCTTCTACCTCAGCATGCTCTGCAGCAACTGGGTCATATAACCTAAGAACGCGCTCCGACCTTAATGCTCTTTCAATTAACTCCGACCTCCTCTCTGGATTATCAATCTCCTTCACCGCTCTTATGAGATCCTTCTCAGTAAAGACAGATTGACGAGTCGTTACACGATCTAGCACCCCATGCTCATCCTTAATATTCTCCAAATGAGCAATCGCTCTAAGCTCATTACGCTCTACAGCACTATTTAACGCGCTTCTCATGCGAACAGCCCCTACATGCTCTCCTGGCACAGTGCTAATCTCATCGACACGAAGATCCCAACCTTTCTCTTCACAATAATCATTGATTATATCCTTTAATCTATGATGCATCATTGTCTCTTCAGGGATGATTTTGCCGTTCCAAAATTTAGGATTTAAATCACGAGCTTTTAAAGAATTAAACTCTTGGCCATTTTCTGCAACTCTTCTTGTTGAAACCCAGCCATGAGCATGGTTATTATGATCTCCATCATGAGGCTCGTGAATATCTATTCCAACAACTAATCCTTCTTCCACCCACTTCATTTTTTTAATAACGCGATGAGTAATCTCTAATCTATCCTCAAGCGTAAACTCTTTATCATCTGGCAACGCTATAACAAATTGTTTGAGTAATTGGCTATTCACCTGATGTTCACAGCTTTCTACTTCGTTCATAACCCAGGCTAAATCCTTAAACTTAAGATCAGCATGCGAAGGTGTTAGGATTTCATGATGAAGATTGTCGCCGCGGTTTTGGAAGTTATAAGTTACACCAGTACTTGCATCAGTAATTTTAGCTCTAGCATTATAAGCACCAGTACGGCATGCGCTCCCTCCAGTACTTCTACCTACAACTTCTATTCTCGCAAACTGAATCGCCATTTCTTGTCTTTACTTTATAATTCAATATCTAACGTTTTGGTTTAAAACTTCAGTAATATGGCTTTGCATATTCAAAATAGCATCTAGCAACCAACAATCAAATTCAACATATCATAAATTGCAGCTTAAAACAAACAAAAATAAAGCACACTGCGAGCAGTGTATATTGCGTATAACCTTACTCTGCGAGTGAAGCTTCTAACCATTCTTTTATACCTTACCTCACTATTTGTTTATCAATTCGATTTATTCCTTGAAGCATTAGCGTTATTATCGGTTCGGCAGGCTACGGGGTTTAAAAATTATACTAACTCACATCTTGATAGAACTACCTATGCTGGCTCAGAAATATGAAGATCATTCTATTGAAACAAAATTTGCCAAAATACATTACACAATTAACACGCTATATCTCTACTAGTGATTGACTTTATACAGAGTTATATGATATAATTATCTGTAGGTAAATAGAGCTTAAAGAATCAAATCAACAACCAAGTTCTAGTCTTAGAAAAACTTCAAAACTGATTATTTATAATGAAAGATGTAACTGCAACAAAAACCAAACTAGAACAAAAAAAGGCTCGTCTTGCAGCAGAAGAAGTGAAATTTAAAATCAAAGAACGTAAAGCTCGGACTCGCCTTTTAATAGAATTAGGCGGACTTGTCGTTAAAGCAGAATTAGAATCTTTACCATCAAATACTTTATATGGCGCCCTACTCTCACTTAAAGATCAGATGAAAACTAATAATCAAAGTATCATCGATAATTGGACCAAAGTTGGACGTACAGTATTTGACAAAGAAGAAAAAGATAAGCAAACTATTATCTTAACATTTAAGTCCGAACCTCCAAAGGAGCTTACCAGCAAAATAAGAAACCTTGGCCTAAAATGGAATTTCGTACGCAAAGAATGGTACGGGTGCGTTACTGATATGGACCTCTTAAAAGACACCCTAAAAGAATATCCTCATCAAATTGATGTAATTCAATAATATAAAACACTCTAAACTAACTAGATAAGAGCAAATATATGTCTACAGAAAATGATAATCCTATAGCTATATATGAAAATATCGATGGCACAATAAAAGTAGATGTAAAAGTATTAAACGACACCGTGTGGTTATCACAAGCACAGATGGCAGAGATTTTTGCTAAAGATAGAACTGTGATTACTAGGCATATCAATAATATTTTAGAAGATGAAGAGCTTGATGCTTCAGTATGTGCAAATTTTGCACATACTGCAAATGATGGTAAGAATTATACAACAAAATACTATAATTTAGACATGATTATCTCTGTAGGATATCGCGTTAATTCAAAACGTGGGGTGCAATTTAGGAAGTGGGCCTCAAGTATTTTGAAAGAATACATGCTTCAAGGCTATAGTTTAAATAAGGATAAACTCATTACAAGCAAGATTAAAGAATTGCAATCTGCCATAGACTTAATAAGTGAAACATTAGTTAATAACGATTTTTTAACAGGAGCTGGCGTTGGTTTTATTGAGATTATTAAAACTTACTCTAAAACGTGGGATTTACTAGTTAAATATGATGAAGATTCTCTAAGCTCTCCACACAATCTTCATTCTACCTTAGAAGAAATTATTACATATGAATATGCAAAAGAATCTATTGATGCGTTTAAGATAGAGCTCGGTGTAAAAGGGTTGTTTGGCATAGAAAGAGGCGATAGTTTGAAAGGCATCTTGGGTAACTTAATGCAAAGTTATGATGGCGAATATCTTTATCCATCAGTAGAAGAAAAAGCAGCTCATTTACTATATTTTGTAATCAAAGATCATCCTTTTAACGATGGTAATAAGCGTATTGGAAGTTTTTTGTTCCTACTATATTTACAGATATCTAGGATAAATTTAGAAAAGATGAACGAAAATACTATTACAGCATTAGCATTGCTAGTAGCAGAAAGCTCCCCTAAACAAAAGAATTTGGTTATTAAATTAATAATGCATATTTTAGTATAGAGTCAAAAGGAGTGGTGTTGTAAATTACCGTCTCTAAAAGGCAGTATTACGTTTATAGACAACGAATGTTTTAGAGACTGTTTTTGAAGTGTGATGATTCAAATCCTATATAGTCCAGAAAACGTAGTTTTATAGACGATAAATTATATTAAGTTTAATTTAAAACGCTAATATCAAACATCTTTGACATTCACTCCAAAATATGTTAATATGCAGTTAACTTATTTAATATCATAACGTAGGTATATTATGCATAAACAAATTATGGAATTAGTATCAAGTGCTCTAAAAACAATTGAAACAGAATTAAGGCACGACTTCCCTGAAACTACTAATGCAAAACTTCAAGAAGTTATCTCTGAATTGATAAAAATAAAACATGACCCTACCGATCATAAAGGTTACCATTATTATACTGAAGCGTGGGACGCTATTGGCGTTAAAATTAATGAGTCTGAGAATGATACTCTATGGGAATCCATTACTGATCTTAGTTTTTTACTTTGCAAAAAACACCCACTATACCCAGATATTGTTGAAGATGAAATGCCCGTTAATCCACGTGAATTTATAGAACAAAACTCTGCAGAAACATATCAGTACTTACTAGGCGTAGCCGAATTAGGACAATATGAATGAGTAAAAGTGATAAAGAAGATAAGCTTTCTACTTCCACTCTTCTTTCCCCACTAAAAGAATTTGCTGATAACAACCTATTAAAATGCGAACCCGAAATAAACACTGAAGCATTAACTAACACGGCAAACACTGCATTAAGATCAGAAAATTATAATACAATTGCATCTGAGTTACTATCCATTCAAGCTGAATTACTTATCAAATCACGTGATGCTGACCCCTCTTATGAAACCCTCATTTTACTACAAGAATCATTAGTAAATGATCAAGGTATACGAATTGATTGTTATGATAACGATGCGCAATCTATCAAGATTTGTCCTAATGAAATGGAAATACCTTTAGGATCAGTGTTAGCGCACGAAATGACACATGCAATAGACGATATCTATGACAACAGAAACTCAGGGAATAAAATACTATCCACTCTTAGTTCTAGAAGTAATAGAGCACCTACTAGCAAAGACTTTCAAAAAAAATCCATAGCACTGATAGCAGAGCTCTTACCTCGTAATTTAAAGAAAACATTTATAACATCATATGCAAACATAGCTACTAAGGGAGACTTGTCGTTTACAAAGGCCTGTGACTCAGCCGAACAGAAAACACTAGATGCATATCCCAACCCAACAAGACTTAATAGACAAGAAAAAGCGGCTTCTGTTCTTTTAGGCGAGTTTGCCTCTTTTACATTTGAAGCATTGTTTACTGAATTACAACAAGATCCAACTGCACCATCTAAGTTTTTACAAAATTACTCAAAATTAAATCCAGCCGCTTCGACTGCTATTGCAAGCGAGAGGCATTCCACTAGATTAGCGGCTACATCTCCAGATCCTTCTGCTTTAAATGAAGAACAAGAAATCAAAAATACCGCCCAAGAGGTAATAGCAGTATCTATTTTTGAAATTACAAGTCATATGATTAATCATATAGAAGCCTCTCATCTTAAATCAACGGATGCAGAACTAAAAGTAAGTACTACAGCTGAAGAAAAAATAGCTTCATCACCTTCTGAGAGAGTAACTTCCTCTCCGAAATCGAAAGCTAGAGAGGCTTTACTTGATAGACTTAAAGAGGTACAAACTGTAATAGCTCCAGCAAACGAACGAGCGCTAGAAAAAATTAGACTTTATAACCCAGTTCATTCTGCTGCCATAGATTCTAAGCTTCCTCCCGAGGAAAGCCCCTCTAAAAAAACACGAACACTTTCTACCAGAACACATGCGCCAGAAGTGACTAGACTAGTTACGAATATGAGACTAAGATCTAAATCAGTTGATAGTTTACCATCTATTTTATCTCCAACTAAAAATCTACCAAATTTACGCAGAAGCAAATCAGAACCTTCTTTACAGCGTTAAGTTGGATAATTTTTATTGTAGTGATACAGTCATACAAAACTCTACTACGCTCTTACCATCCATTTTCTCTTTTGCAAGACTAGCCATAACTCTATCATTACTACCCCACATCTAAAACTGTTAAATTAGGATATACCCTAAGTAGACATAATGCTTGTATAGCAATAAATGTGTTACCAGAGTCGAACAACCAATTTATTGACGCTTATGCTTTTACCTCTAAAAGTTTATACTGACACTTGTGCAAAATTTAAATAAATAAATAGTATTCTAGTTGTTGCAAAATTTGCAACAACTGTCTCATAGCATAAAACATGCTAAGCAAAACCTCTAACTGTTGCAACTTTTGCAAGAGTTCATTTTCCTTTTTATATATTACAAAAAAGCCCAGCTACTTCGTTCTTATGCGCTCATTGTAAGGGTTGTTAGTTATGCTTTAGTATATAATACTATGCTAAGATCTAGATTATTTTCCACTTGTATGTCAGAAATGTATGTATTATTATCTGACAGAAAGATACAAAAAAAATTATGACCAACATTACTCAAAAAATTATTGCAAGAATAACAACCAAACAAAAAGGCTGGGTTTTTGCTCCAAAAGACTTTCTTGATATAGGCGCACGAGCAGCGGTAGACCAAGTTATGTCCAGATTAAGCAAAAATGGCTTTATCAGAAAAATAGCTAGAGGAATTTACGATTCTCCTAAAACAGCTCCACATATTGGTACCCTGTCTCCAAATATAGATGATCTGGCTAAAATTGTAGCAAGTAAAACTGGTGATCGTATTTTTTACTCAGGTGCAATGGCAACTAACCTTTTGGGTCTATCTACACAATTACCAATGAAGACTGTTTATTCAACCACAGGCAAATCTTGTGTTAAAAAAGTAGGAAATCAAAGTATTGTTTTTAAACATACAAGAATTCCTATATTTGATCATTTACCATTACAAGCAAATCTCGCTCTACAATCTATGGCTTATTTAGGCAAAAGTGCTATTGATAACGATATGATTTATCAGTATTCTCAAAAACTATCTGATAAGGACAAAATAAATATAAGTAAAGTTACTCCTCACCTTCCCGCGTGGATGAGTGATGCAATACATAAAATAGCCCACGTTAAAAAAAGTATATTACTTGCTTGAAATATCTTTATAATCATGATATTATATACAATCAATATACTTAGGTGGTTTATATGAAGCCTAGAGAGTTTTTATTATCAATTGGGTCGGCTGTTACTGTAGTTGACGCCGCTGCAATCCTAAACATTAAAGCCGCCGCTGCTACAAAGATACTTAGCCGCTGGACAAAACAAGGGTGGCTTGAACGCGTAGGACATGGACTGTATGTACCAAATCCACTTTCTTCCATAGAAGTCAGTAGCTCTGATGGAGGATTTGCAATTGTATCTGATATTATAGGCGAAGAAGGTTATATTTGTGGTTGGTCTGCTTTGACGTATCATGGCATTACTGAACAAATTTTTCATGACCTAAGTCTTGCGAGCTTTAAATGGTCTAGAAACAAGAAAATCAGACTTCAAAAGTCTACATGTTATATCTATAAAATACACTTAAAAGACGCTATTGGCCTCAAGGTCTTATGGTTCAATAACAAAAAGGTTTTTATATCAGATATGCATAAAACCATCTTAGACATATTAAGTCATCCATCTTGTGGCGCAGGATTTATGCATGTCGTAGATTGTTTCCGTAATTATTTTAAC
>CAYTBU010000062.1:0-6779 GCA_964436105.1 uncultured Rickettsiaceae bacterium
CTTCTTGTTCAATTCCTTCGCCTAGTTCAAAACGGGCAAAAGCTTTAAGGGTGATAGGAGCATTTAGTTCTTTAGATGCATTTGCTAATACGTCTTTGATCTTAGTTTCTCCATCCATTACAAAGATTTGTTCTAGTAGAACTGCTTCTTCATAGAATTTACGGATTCTGCCTTCAACCATTTTTTCAATAATGTTTTCAGGCTTGCCAGAAGCTCTTGCTTGCTCAGAGAAAATATCTCTTTCGCGCGCTACGATTGCTGGGTCAAGGCTTTCAATATCAAGAGAGTGCGGTCTTGTAGCTGCAATATGCATAGCTATTTGTTTGCCAAGTGTTGATAGTTTAGTTTGATCTGCAGTAGATTCTAATGCAACTAATACAGAGATTTTGCCTAATCCTTCGCTCACTAAGTTATGTATATAGCTTGCTACCACGCCAGAAGTTACTGTCAGAGACTCAACGCGACGTAGGTTGATATTTTCGCCAATAGTTGCAACGTTTTCTACGATCTCAGCTTCTACAGTCTTGCCTGAAGGCATGATTGCAGATTTTAAAGTATCGATGTTATTAGCTTTTAATGCTAATTTAGCAATATTAGAGACTAAATTTTGGAATTGTTCGTTTCTTGCTACGAAGTCTGTTTCGGAATTAATCTCGACTATAGCGCCAGTGGTACCATCTACAATCACTGAAGTTAAACCTTCCGCTGCAACGCGTCCAGATTTTTTAGCTGCGGCTGCGAGGCCTTTAGTACGTAGCCAATCAATGGCGTTTTCAAAATCGCCATTAGTTTCAGAGAGAGCTTTTTTGCAATCCATCATGCCTGCGCCAGTTTTTTCGCGTAGGTCTTTTACAAGTGCTGCTGTAATCATAATATTTCTCCATTATTTTTGTGAATTAAGAGATGTAGATATCCTGCTGTCGCCAATGACAAGCGACCAGAAGGGTCTCTTGTCATTTTAATTAAAGCAACAAATTAGGAGTTGTTTTTTATTCAGCTTTTTTTGCTTTAGCTTCTGCTTTTTCTTCTTTTTTTAAAGCTTCTTCAAATTCTTCTGTGCCAGCATCGCTTTTTGTAGTTACAGCTTTTGATACTTTCTTCGTCGCGCTCATTTTTTTGACTTGTGAGTCTGAAGTATTCTCTACACCGTTTACAGATGAACCAAGATCCACGCCTGAAGCTGTTAGTGATTCTGCAATACCAGCTAAAGCAGCGCTAGCAAATAGATCGGTATATAATTTAATTGATCTAATCGCATCATCATTTCCAGGAATTGGGTAAGTGATAGGATCTGGATCAGAGTTAGTATCAGTAATCGCGATAATTGGAATATGAAGTTTTTGAGCTTCTTCAATTGCTAAATGTTCTTTATTCGTATCGATAATTACGATTAGATCAGGTCTACCACCCATGTTTCTAATACCGGCGAAAGCGCGGAATAATTTATCTTTTTTACGAGTGATTTCAAGAATTTCTTTCTTTGTATAGCTTTCTAGAGTTTCAGCGTCAGAAAGGTTTTGCTCGTATTCTTCAAGTTTTTTGATCGATTTAGATACTGTGCCCCAGTTTGTTAATGTGCCACCTAACCATCTATGGTTCATGTAATATTGACCACATTTTTCTGCGCATTCAGAAATTAAATCGCTAGCTTGAACTTTTGTGCCAACAAATAGAACTCGTCCATTATTTTTAACTGTTTCAAAAATTTGCTTCATCGCCACTTGCATTAGCACAGCTGTGTTTTGTAGGTCGATAATATGAATATCGTTACGAATTCCATAGATATATGGAGCCATTTTTGGGTTCCAACGTGCTGCTTTATGACCGAAGTGAACACCAGCATCAAGTAAAGCGCTGATGGTAATAGAAGGAAGTTTAGACATTATGTCTCCTTTTAGAATGTTAGTTAAACCTCCGCAAAAATATCAACCTCAAAAGAGGACTAACTAAAATTTTTGCGTGCGAATTAGTATAGTCAATTACTTTTTGGCTATGACGTTGTTATTTGCTGCTCACCTATTAATATAGGCATCGCAGCTTCACGCCTAGTCCTAACCAAAGATTTAATGACTATGCAGTGTCCGAAAACACTTACTATTTTATATAATCTATTTACTCGCAATAAGCAAGCGAATTTTCTTAGAACTCTAACCTAGCGCCAACGAGGGCAAGGCTACCTTTGTGCTTGTCTGTGGATTTCGTTAAATTACCATAATCCTTTTTCCCCACTGTGGAATTGTATTTACCTTTCGTTTGATAGAAAGTGATCTCTGCATAAGGCATAAAACCAGGCATTATTTTATATTCTGTGGCGAGGGTTACAGAAGAATATTTATTGCCCTGAGCCGTGCTAGTATAATAACCTAAACTAGTTGATATTTTACTAGGGTGATTATACCTTCCGGTAACACCGTATGTTTTTGTATTTCTATAAGCTTCCGATGCTAAAGTGGCGCTTTTCATATAATCAGAAAATGCTGCGGCAATAGAGAAATTTTTATAAGCTATTTCTGTTCCAACGGTATAGGTTTTGAGATTTGAACGTTTTGATAAATCATTTTTTAGTTGTACAGTTTTTCCTTTTTCATAAACCACTGCAGCTTTTGCTGTTAAGTCGTCGTTAAATTTATAATTATATGTAACACCAGTAGCAACCCCATTTTTGAAATATAAAGGGCTTGCATTCGCATCTGCGTGAGTAGTATCATTAAATGCCCTAAAGCCTCTGTTTTGAGTATCAGGTATATAGCTTATTCCGAATTGAAAATTATAAAATGTTGGAGTGTAGTAAGTTATTTTCCTAGCGAATTCTGCATTATTTAAATTACCAGAGGGGCGGATTTTACCATCCAGATAGTTCGACCATGTTGCTGAATATCCAATATTTGTATTATTTTTTAACCAAGGGTCAATGCCTCCACCAGTCGCTGCAGCATTAGAAAAAGAAGTAATTCTCATTTTAGTATAGGCGCTTTTATCAGAGCCGAATTCAAATTTACCAGCAGACGAAGTGATGTAAAGGTGTGAAGAAGTGGATCTATTATTTCTAGTTGAAGTATGAAGGTTAATTCTTGCTCCGTAAACAAAACCAGAATCTAGAGTGTTGTTATCATCCGCGACAATATTAGCAGTTGTGCTCAAAGCTGAGTTTTTGCTTAGAATACTAGTGTTAGATGCGGTGTTGTCACTGTGTTTTGAAAAGCCAGCTTGAACATCTAATTTGCCATTCAGTTTTATTTTTACATCACTAGCATAAGCAGTTGAGGTAAGTGCTATAATTGAGGCAATGGTAATGCTTGTGCGTAGTAACATAATTAGTCCTTAATATTATAGATTATATGTATTATTTTTGTCGCAGTTTACAGCTATAAAATTAATTTTCAATCTAAAACTTTAATATATTGGATTATTATATCATAATATTGTTAATTATGTGGATTATTTGCAACAAAAAAATAAATTACATGGTTGTCAAAGTGACGTCTAGTACTATAATACTATTAAATATTATATAGGAGTAAGCAATGGATGTTGTGATAATTGGCGCGGGACCTGTTGGTCTATTTGCTGCTTTCCAAGCTGGCATGCTCGGTATGCGCTGCGCGGTTATTGATGCCCTTGAATTTGTTGGTGGGCAATGTAGCGCGCTTTATCCAGAAAAACCCATTTATGATATTCCTGCCTATCCAAAGATTTCTGGTCAGGATTTAATTGAACAATTAAAAGCACAAGCCGCGCCATTTAATCCAGAATATCATTTAAATCAGCAGGTCATATCTTGCATTAAAACGGATAATGGTTTTGATGTTACTACTTCCAAAGGTATAACGATTCCTGCTAAAGTAGTGATTATTGCGGGTGGTTGTGGGGCTTTTGGTCCTAATCGTCCTCCACTAGGTGAAATTGAACAATATGAGGGTAAATCAATATTTTACGCCGTACATCGCATAGAAGATTTTCGCGGTAAGAGAATAGCGATTGCTGGAGGAGGTGATTCAGCAATCGATTGGACTTTATCTTTGGCGGAAGTCGCAGAGAAGATTTATTTAATTCACCGCCGTGATAAATTCAGAGCGGCCCCTGAGTCTCAACGCCTTCTACATGAGCTAGTAGAGGCGCAAAAAATAGAGATGGTTGTGCCATATCAATTATCAGCTTTAGAGGGCAGTGATGGCTATTTAAATGCAGTAGTTGTAGAAGATATGACAGGCGCCATAAGGAAGCTTGATGCTAATATATTATTACCATTTTTTGGCCTTAAGATGTCGCTTGGTCCAATTTTGGATTGGGGTCTTAATATTGAATCTCATCATATCACGGTAGAGAATACTCATTATGAGACCAACATACCGGGCATTTATGCCGTTGGTGATATTGCATCTTACCCAGGAAAAATTAAATTGATTCTAACTGGTTTTGCAGAATGCGCCAGCGCGCTTCACAATGCTTATTCAAAAGTGTTTGATGGCAAAGCTTTGCATTTTCAATATTCAACAAGTAAGGGGTTGCCGAGTTAAAGATATAACTTCATGCCTTCATGTGAAGATTCAAATCCTATTTGTTGGTAAAAATGCTCTGCTCTGGGGCGTTTTTTATTGGTAGTGAGTTGTATTATGCTAGCACCTCTAGTTTTTCCATAGCTAATCGCTTGCTCTATCATCCAACCCCCAATTTTTTGACCTCGGAGCGCTGCTCTTGTTCTTACTGCTTCAATTTGCACTCTAGTCGAGCCGGTAAAAGTTAGTGATGGCATTATGGTTAGGTGGCATGTAGCGATTATCTCATCGTCTTTTTCTACGACCATTAGATATTGATTCAGGTCCTTGTCGATGTCATGAAAGGCCTTAATGTAGGGATCGAGTATAGTGGAATTCTCGCGGCTTTGTCCTAATTCATCTTCTAATAATAATTCGACGATTGATTTGATGTCGCTCAGCGTGGCTTTGCGGTACGAGAGGTTTTGCATAATTTATCCTGTGTTTAGTTGAACTTGTCATGACGAGGAGCCGAAAGCTCCGTGGTCATCCAGTTTATAAATGCATTATTTTTTCTGGATTACTACGTCGGCCTTGCGGCCTTCTCGTAATGACACCTTCAAATTATAAATAAATTATGCGCTGTGAAGAAAAGGTAGTCAAGAAAAAGGGGCCGATTGGCCCCTTTAGAAGTTAAAGCTGTATTATTTTTGATCTTTCATGCAATCACATACGGGATCTTTTGCGATGGCCTTAAGCAAGCCATTACTAAAGAATGCTATGTCGAGTTGGTTCTGTGGTTGCGTGAAGTCTATTTTATCTTTCATTTCTTCTGGCACATGAACCATAACATTGCTTAGGATTGCAAAGCAATATTTAGATTCTAGAACGTAACCAAATTCACTGCGGATTGCAATGGCATTACCAGCATGACCGTATAATGTTTGGCCATCAGGTAATTTTTTGATAAAGATGCCATAGCCATAATGTGTGTCTAGGCCATCTTTGCTTTCTGCTTTACCATATGCAGTGGTCATCTGACGATATGAGTTTTCAGAAAGGATTTTACCATTATGAAGAGCATTATGCCATTTGATCATATCTTTTGCTGTAGAAACCATTCCACCATCAGAGAAAGGTGCAATTAGGAATGGTATTTTTGCTGGCACGAATTTAGGATCTGCCCCTGTTGGAACAACGAAATATCTATGAGGATATGTATGATGTAATTCACCACGTTGATATTTTAAACCTTGGTCCAATGCACATAAAAATGTATCTTTCATTCCAAGAGGTTTGAAGAATTCATTGTAATAGAAATCAACCAAATTTTCTTTTGCAACATGTTCAATAATGATGCCTAGGATAATAAAGCCGGTATTATTATATTCATGGCCATCGCCCGGTGAAAATTTTAGATTTTGCTGAGCTGAAAAACCTAAGATTTGTTGGTTTATTTCTTTGTGAGTTTTAGTGAAATCCACTTGCAGGGTTGGTATATATTCTGCAAGACCACTAGTATGAGTCATTAAATGGTGCAGAGTCATTTTATGCGCCCATTTCGGTAGTTTGTTATCTGGCCACATGCCACTGCTAGCTGGAAGTAGTTTTGCTACTGTGTCATGTACATTGAGTAATCCTTTGTCTTGCAAACGTAGTACAGCAGCTGCGGTGATAGGTTTAGTGCCCGATGCAACCGGCATTAATTGGTTTGCTTTAAGACGTTTTTGTTTTTCAATAGCGTAAAAACCATTAGCACCAGAGGTAATCGTCTTACCATCTTCAGTCATCATATAGACTGCATTTAATGTATGGTCTGCTGAATAGTTAGTGATAAAATTTTTGGTTTTATCAGATAGGCTTGCACCATATGCAAGGTTTTGCGTAAGTAACACTACGCCGCATAAAAAATATTTTAGGTAATTTTTCATTTTGTGCTCTTTATTTATTGTTGATTTTTTCTAACATACTACGAACTGAAGGCGAAAGTAATATATTGAGTTCTTTTAATTGCTTATCTTCCACATAAGACGGCGCATTCATTAGTAAATCTTGCGCTTGTTGATTAAGCGGGAAGGCAATTACTTCGCGTATGTTTGGAACATCCGCCAGTAGCATGACTATACGATCGATGCCAGGTGCGATTCCGCCATGTGGAGGAGCGCCAAATTGGAATGCTCTGATCATACCGCCGAATTGAGTATCTACTTGCTCTTTAGAATAGCCCACAATCTCAAATGCTTTATACATTAACTCTGGCTTATGGTTTCTGATTGCGCCAGAAGATAGTTCGATGCCATTACA
>CAYTBU010000063.1:0-6437 GCA_964436105.1 uncultured Rickettsiaceae bacterium
GGCTGCCAAAATTAGAGAAAGAAAGCAAAGCCGCGCGTGGATTATAGCCAAACCCACGAGCAATATCCGCGGTTTGCATAGTAATATCAGCAAGATCATTACCCGATGGAAGTTCATGAACGGTATTATCCGCAATAATTATATTATGACGTTTTGAAATTAAAATCGAATAGCTAAAAACGATATGATTCTCTTTAGGATCGATTACTTTTAGCACGTCATTCAGGCACGTAGAATAGCTTTTAGTCGTCCCAGTAACCATGGAATCAGCATCACCCAATGCTACCATGCAAGCAGCAAAAATGTTACGATCAGTTTTAACCATCCTTGCACAATCACGGTATAAATAGCCAGCGCGCTGTAAACGTTGATATAAATAATCGATATATTTATCGACATTTGGACTCACCGCAGCATTGATGATTTCAATGCCTTGTAAATCTAGATCCGCACCGATACCCTCTACAATAGGCATGATTTTACTATGCCTGCCGACGATAACCGGACGGCCATAATTATTCTGAGCCATCATAATGGCAGCCTTAATCGTCTCTTCTTCTTCCCCTTCAGCAAAGATTATCTTCGTAGATTTAGCTTGCATTTTATCAAAAGCCCAATTCATGAAATTAGCTTTGGAATTTAAACGCCCTTCGAGCTCAATTTTATACTTCTTAAAATCTATATCTTTTCTTTTCGCAACGCCACTATCAATCGCTGCTTTTGCCACCGCAATTGGAATAGTTGAAATTAAGCGTGGATCAAAAGGTACAGGAATAATATATTCCGGACCATATTGCATCTTACGACCAGAATAAGCGCTCAACACCTCATTAGGTATCGGCTGGCGCGCCAGCTCAGCTAGAGCATTTGCGGCAGCTATTTTCATCTCCTCATTAATCGTAGTAGCGCGAACATCTAAAGCACCTCGGAAGATATAAGGGAAGCCCATCACATTATTCACCTGATTATTATAATCAGACCGGCCAGTCGCAATAATTGCATCATCACGTACGCTTAAAACATCTTCTGGGGTAATTTCTGGATCGGGATTCGCCATTGCAAAAATAATTGGCCTTGCTCCCATGGTCGCTATCATCTTTTTACTAACAGCATCTTTTGACGATAACCCTAAGAACACATCAGCGCCAACTAGGGCTTCTTCTAAGGTGCGATGTTTAGTTTCAATAGCATGTTTCTCTTTCCATTCATTCATGCCTTGAAGCCGACCTTGGTAGATCACACCTTTAGTATCACAAAGAGTAACATGATCATGGCAAACGCCCATTCTCTTAAGAAGCTCAATACAGGCAATAGCAGCAGCCCCAGCGCCATTAACCACAATTTTAATATCTTCAAACCTGCGCTCTGTAATATGGCATGAGTTAATCAAACCCGCAGCGGTAATAATAGCCGTTCCATGTTGATCATCATGGAATACTGGTATGTCCATAATTTTCTTGAGTTCTTCTTCAATTATAAAACATTCAGGAGCTTTGATATCCTCAAGATTAATTCCACCCCAACTTGAGCCTAAATATTTTACTACATTGATAAATTCCTGTGGATCTTCGGTATTAACCTCAAGATCAATAGCATCAATATCAGCAAAGCGTTTAAACAATACCGCCTTTCCTTCCATCACTGGCTTGGATGCCCCAGCGCCCAAATTTCCAAGACCAAGCACCGCAGTACCATTGGAAATCACCCCAACCATATTACCTTTTGAAGTATATTCATAAATCGCTTCTGGATCTTTCTGTATTGCAAGGCAAGGCGCCGCAACGCCTGGCGAATAAGCCAAAGATAAATCATGCTGAGATAGCAATGGTTTTGTAGCCATTATAGCAATCTTGCCTGGCTTATTATCCCTTTTGTGATAAGCTAATGCTTCTTTATCATGCTCAGTCGTCATATCAAACTCTCTTTAATAATTATCCTAAAATATACAGTAATAACGACAAGGACAATACAGAAAAAATAGTCGTTATTGTAATGATAGATGCCATTAATTTATAATCACCACCAAACTGCTTTGATAATACGTATGAAGTAGTCGCACATGGCAGACCACTATAGAGCACTCCAATTGCTTTTGGCACGTCACCTATTGAAGTTAGCGATAATATAATCATCGTAATGATTGGAAAGATTAAAAGCTTAACTGCGCTAGTAATAGTAATATATTTGATATCATATAAATTCACCACAAACCTCAGGCCCGCACCAACATTTAATATGCCCATTGCAAGAGCGGCGTTTGAGAGACTGTCTAATGTATTTTTAATGCCAATATTTAATGTCAAATCTGCGTAATTGAACATAAAACCTAAGATACTTGCGATAATCAAAGGATTAACGGCGCATCGTTGAATCAAAATCGCAAGACTTGGGCGAGAATCTTTATCTTTCTCATTATTACCAAGATAATGCACAAAGATAAAAACCGACAAAGTGTTTGTAAAAATAATCATATAGGCAGATACTACTGAGACGATAACAAGCCCCTCATCACCGTATAAAGACTTACCAAGAGCAAAGAAAATATAGCTATTGTAACGAATTGATCCTTGAAAGATCGAAGTGAATTGCGGCTTATCAATATTATATTTATTTTGATAAAAAGCCAATCCCCCTGCAACAATAAGGCTTGAAATAATCAACCCCCAGATCAAATGCGTCAATGCTCCTGAACCTAGATCCGCTGTAGAAATATAGTTAAACAACAATATTGGAAAGAGCATAAAATAGGATAATTTCTCTAAGCCACGCCAAAATTCATCGGACGTGATCCATTTGTTTTTTATGACACTACCCATTAATGTAATCAGGAAAATGGGCAATATGCTCCAAAAAATATGCTGCATGATTTATTTTTATCAATCAAAGAGGACATATCTTAGCAAGAATTATCTAAAAAGTCAAAGAAAGGGTTTGAGGGGCTTTTTTGTATGGATATCGTCATGGCGAGGAGCCAAAGCCCCATCATAGCGGGGCGCCTGCGTCGCTATCCAGTTTTTAGTCATCCTGCTCTTGAGTCTTTGTTATTCTTAACCTCACGAGATCCCGACTCGAAGAGCACGAAGTGAATCGAGTCAGGGATGACTTTAACGCTAGGTTCAAATCAAAAGGACCATCACTCAAGCCACCACTTTCTCTTTATGCCCTCTCAAAATTGCTTCAAGTTGATGATTTTTCTCAATCAACTCTATTTCCAAAATTTTTTGACGATCCAATGATTGCTTAAGTAAGCGATTACTCTTAACCAATTGTTGCTCAAGCTCCTTTTGATGAGTAATATCAAGAGAAACACCCAGGATACCGATAGAATGACCTTCAGTATTTTTAATTGGCACTTTATGACTTAAGAAAGTACGTTTTTTACCATTATATTCAGTTGTTTCTTCAAGAACCAATGGTTTACCACATTTCATTACTAATATATCGTTACTTCTTAGTATTTCAGCGTCTTCATGAGCCAGTAACTCAAAGTCACTTTTTCCTACCACCTCATTAATGACACTAAAACCAAAGGACTGAGCTTGTCTTAAATTACATCCCAAAATTACGCCCAACTTATCCTTCCAATAAATATGCCCTGGAATATCATTAAGCAATGTTTCAATATCAGATAATGTTAAGCTCATTTGCATTTGTGTTTTAACCATAGATTTATAGGTGGATTTATTTTTAATCTATAGATAGTAAATGATTTTTATTTAAAAAACAATAAGAAAGAAATAGAGCGGTAGAAAATTCATTTTTTGTAGGGGGGATGTCATTCCCGCGGAGGCGCACTAGTGGAACTTGATTCAGGATCCCAGAAGCTTTAACTTCAGAAGATCCCGGCACTAGGGCCGGGATCTAACCCTTACTTTTTACTCCGCTTTAGGAGCGTCCTGAAGCGCTTTAGCGGTAGCTTTCACACGATTCATGTAGAAACCAGTACCTGCAGGAATCAACCTACCAACGATCACATTTTCTTTCAGACCACGCAATCTATCAACCTTACCAGCAACAGCTGCTTCGGTTAGCACTCTGGTAGTATCTTGGAACGATGCCGCAGAGATGAATGACCTGGTCTGCAATGATGCTTTTGTAATACCTTGTAGCACTGGCTGTACTTCAGCAGTTCTAAGACCAGCAGCAAAAGCTTTGTCGTTGATTTCAACTAGATCACGTTTATCGATTCTATCGCCCACCATCAAAGTAGTATCGCCAGAATTAATGACTTCTACTTTTTGTAGCATCTGACGGATAATTACTTCGATATGTTTATCATCGATTTTCACACCTTGCAGACGATAAACAGCTTGAATTTCATCAACCATATATCTTGCCAAAGCTTCAACGCCCATCACTTTTAGGATATCCTGTAATACTGGATTACCATCGATGAGCATATCGCCTTTTTTCACGAAATCGCCTTCATTAATCACAACGTGCTTACCTTTTGGCACCATGAATTCTAGGGGCTCAGATCCATCAGTAGGATGAATAATCAAACGACGTTTAGATTTGTAATCCTTACCGAACTCTACGCGACCATCAACTTCTGCAATCACGGCATGATCTTTTGGACGACGTGCTTCTACAAGCTCCGTCACTCTTGGAAGACCACCGGTAATATCTTTAGTCTTACTAGATTCACGTGGAATACGGGATAAAATATCACCAGCATTAATTTGCGCACCATCTTCAACACTCAAAATAGCATTGATTGGTAAGTAGTATCTTGCTTCTAAACCATTAGATAGAATGATTGTTTCACCTTTTGCATCAACTAATTGAATGCGTGGACGAAGTTCATTTCCTCTATGTTGTTTAGCTTCAACAATTACTTTATTCACAATACCGGTGGTTTCATCGGTAATATCTCTAATAGAAACACCATCGACCATGTCCGTAAACACAACTTTACCAGATTTTTCAGTAATGATTGGTATAGTATAAGGATCCCACTCAGCCATTTTTTGACCTTTGGTCACCATTGATCCATCATCAACTAACAACGTAGCGCCATAAGGTACTTTATGCATTGCTTTATCTTGACCACGCTCGTCCATCAAGACGATCTCACAAGAACGACTCATAACAACATTACGGCCATCTGAGTTTGTTACTAAGTTACGATTTACGATTTTAACCTTAGCTTCGCTTGAAGATTCAATAGATGAAATTTCAGCACCTCTAGTCGCCGTACCACCAATATGGAACGTTCTCATAGTAAGCTGTGTTCCTGGTTCACCAATCGATTGAGCCGCAATAACACCAACTGCTTCACCAACAGATACTAAATCACCTACAGAAAGATCACGACCGTAACATCTTGCACACATACCTTCTTCGGTTTTACAAGTGAGGACTGATCTTAGTTTAATTGACTCAAGACCAGCAACATCAATATTATCCAGGTCAGATTCCGTAATAATTTCACCAGCTTTAATCAACAATTGATTGGTAATTGGATGATAAGTATCAATTGCTGCGGTACGACCTAGAATTTGGTCAGATAGTGAGACAACTACTTCACCACCATCGATAATTGAACGAGCTATGATACCTTCAGTTGTACCACAATCTTCTTCGGTAATGATGCAATCTAATGCCACATCCACAAGCTTTCTTGTTAAATAACCAGAACTCGCAGTTTTAAGAGCAGTATCGGCAAGACCTTTACGAGCACCGTGAGTAGAATTAAAATATTCAAGAACGGTCAAACCTTCACGGAAGTTAGAGATAATTGGAGTTTCAATAATCTCACCAGAAGGTGTGGCCATCAAACCTCTCATACCCGCAAGCTGTTTAATCTGAGCAGCAGAACCCCTAGCGCCTGATGTTGCCATCATATAAATAGAGTTGAGCTTCATCTGGTTTGGCGTACCAGCCGGCACTTCAAACCCTTCAGATATTTGCTTCATCATGTCAGTCGCGACTTTATCAGTACAACGAGACCAAGCATCAATCGCTTTGTTATATTTTTCACCATAAGTGATCAAACCATCAGCATATTGCACTTCAAATTCTTTTACTTCACGCGTGGTTTCATTAATATGAATATGTTTTGTTCTTGGAACAACCATATCATCCATACCAAAGGAAATTCCCGAAGTACAAGCATATTTAAAGCCAAGTGCCATTAATTTATCAGCTAAAATCACGGTTTCTTTCTGACTGCAATGACGATAAACAGAATCGATCATCGCGGAAATATCTTTCTTTGTCATCGGCTTATTGACTAACTTATAGCTAATATTGATATTATCAGGCAATAACTCACCAATGATTAAACGACCAGCTGTAGTATCCACGATAGATTTTATCATTTTACCTTCAGCGTTTAGCATGGATTTACGATATTTAATTTTGGTGTGAATCGTAATTGATTTATTAAATAAGAGGCCATTGTTCGGTCATGATTAACTCTCGAGCTTTAAGCT
>CAYTBU010000064.1:0-6378 GCA_964436105.1 uncultured Rickettsiaceae bacterium
CAAAGCGGTTGAGTTTTTCGTCATTGCGAGCGTAGCGTGGCAATCCAGTAAGATAATCAAACTGACTATCTATATAGCCCACCTGAGCTATATTGATATGTAAGTTCACTAGATTGCCACGTCGGCCTGATGGCCTCCTCGCAATGACGATAGGTGCTTAACCCTCAGTACTACCATGATCAAGAGCCATACCAAGAGGTTCTGTCGCTAGCGTATCAGAGTCCATTGGATTTGCAGCAGCGGAGTCGATTATATTCGACGTTTCGTCTGGTGCCTGTGCCGCTTTCCATCTAGCGAGATCTTTCAGCGTTTCATCTAAACTTTCTCTTATCCATTCAGAATGCGCCTCGCGTTCAGCCTTAGTGGTACGGGCATAATACCGCTGCATGGCTAGATCGTACTCACCATCTGTGCCAACCATGCCAGTAATAGTACTACTTCCTTGTAAGATTAACTCTTGCTGCATCACTCCTTCCGCTGGCGTTTTATCCACTGTAATTTTTTTTATTGTATCTAGATGTGCCTGGCGTTCAGCCTCAGTAGTGCGTGCATAATACCGCTGCATGGCTAGGTCGTGATCACCATAGTCTGTCGCTGTCGTTGATATTGCTCCCGTAAAGGTATTCTCGCCAGGATTATCAAGAACAATCTTACTGAAAGGATTTGCAAAGCTTATTCCTCCATCTCTGGCAAGAGTTTCGTTAAAAGCTTCAAGCTCTTTCAGTTTTTCATCCACTACGATATCTTTTTTTGTGTCTAGATATGCCTTGCCAATCGCAGCCGCGTTAGAAGTTGTCTCCCAACTTAGCTCTTGAGGGCCGTGGATATATGTATGGGGTGGAGTAGAATCAAGCGTAATCGTACTTTGATAACCTGCAAACTTTAGTTCCCCAATTAAGTTGTTAGGTAGGTCCGTTGTAGTAAATTTTTCTTTCGCCATTATTTCTCTCCTTATTATAACTAAAAGCACCGATTATCAGGCGTCTTGGTTATATTAACATAATTTAATATAAAATACAATAGCTTTTTATGTTCTTCAGACTTTGATTTTTAATCAATCACAATCCCAGTAATAATCTCTCTGGATTTTCCATTGCTTCTTTGACTTTGACTAAGAAAGTTACGGCCTCTTTGCCATCGATGATGCGGTGGTCGTAGGATAGGGCGATATACATCATTGGGCGGATTTCTACTTTGCCATTAATCGCAACTGGTCTTTCCTGAGTCTTATGCATGCCAAGAATACCAGATTGTGGAGGGTTAATGATTGGGGTAGAAAGCAGCGAGCCATAGACGCCGCCATTAGAAACGGAGAATGTTCCTCCGGATAAATCACCCATTGAAAGCTTACCTTCGCGTGCTTTTTTGCCAAGTGAGGCAATTTCTGCTTCGATTTCAGAGAAGCTTTTTTGATCAGCATTTCTGACAATCGGTACGACTAAGCCTTGCTCAGTACCAACAGCGACACCAATATCGTAATATTTTTTGAAAATCATATCATCGCCTTCTATTTCGGCATTGACTGATGGGATAGCCTTTAAAGCATCAATTGATGCTTTAACAAAAAATGACATGAAGCCAAGTTTAATCCCGTGTTTTTTCTCAAATTCATCACGATATTTTGTACGCATCGCGATGACATTGGTCATATCAATTTCGTTGAAAGTGGTGAGAATAGCGGCAGTATTTTGTGAATCTTTCAGGCGCTGCGCGATTGTTTTACGCAGGCGAGACATACGCACGCGCTCGACAGGTTTTTCTCCTGAAGATAAAGTTGGAGTCACAGCAGGAGGAGTCCCAATTGCTTCTAGCACGTCGCCTTTAGTAATGCGTCCATCTTTGCCAGTCCCAGCAATTGCACTAGCGTCTACTTTATTTTCAGTTGCTATTTTACTTGCTGACGGCGATAAAATAGGTGTTTCTGATGTGGGTGCTGGTGAAGAGATTGGAGCAGGGGCTGGAGCCGAAGGAGCAGAAGGGGTGTTAACCGGAGCTGCACCTTCTTTGATTGATCCTAGTTCTTCGCCAATAGTAACAGTAGCACCAGTGTCTTTAGTGATTGATTCTATCACGCCAGAAGCGAGAGCATTAATTTCGAGAGTAACTTTATCCGTTTCTAGCTCGAGGATTAATTCATCCATTGCTACTGCGTCGCCTGGCTTTTTGTGCCATTTAGCGATTGTCGCTTCAGATACCGATTCCCCAAGTGCTGGTACTATTATTTTTACGCTCATCATTTTGCTCCCAAAGCTTGTTTGACTAAAGTTTCTTGTTCTTTGTTATGTACGGACAGGTAGCCAGTTGCTGGTGAGGCTGATTCTGGTCTTCCCGCATATTGTATTACATCATTGATAGTTTTTTCTAAAAACGGTTTAATAAAAGTCCAGGCGCCCATATTTTTAGGCTCTTCTTGGCACCAGATAAATTCTTTTGCCGCTTTATATTTTGCTAGGATAGTTGCTAGGTAGCTTTCATCGAATGGGTAATATTGCTCTATCCTGATTAATGCTACTTCAAGATTTTGCGCATCGCGCATTTCTAGTAGGTCATAATAGACTTTACCGCTACAAATCACAATTCTTTTAGCTTTGCTTTGCATTTCATTTGCTTTTGGATCTTCTAGCATTGGTGAGAAGCTAGTGTTGCTAGCAAGATCAGATAGCATCGATACAGCGAATTTATGACGTAATAGAGATTTTGGCGACATAATCACTAGAGGTTTGCGGAAATTTCTGTGTATTTGACGGCGCAAGATGTGGAATAATGATGCTGGAGTCGTGGGGTTAGCCACTTGGATGTTATCTTCAGCGCATAATTGTAAAAATCTTTCCAGCCTTGCTGAGCTATGTTCTGGTCCTTGTCCTTCGTAGCCATGTGGTAATAATAGTACTAATCCGCTCATTCTTAGCCATTTGGTTTCGGCCGCGCTGATGAATTGGTCGAACATAATCTGCGCACCATTAGAGAAGTCGCCAAACTGTGCTTCCCAAATGACGAGATGTTTTGGATTTACAAGAGAATAGCCATATTCAAATCCAAGCACGGCATATTCTGATAAATTACTATCTACTACTTCATATTTTGCTGCCGTTTCTGATAAATTATTTAGAGGTATATAACAGCTATCATCTATTTGGCTATGCAGCACAGAGTGACGATGAGAGAAGGTTCCTCGCCCAGCATCTTGGCCACTAAGGCGTACCGGAATATTCTCGCTAAGTAGAGTAGCAAAGGCTAATTGCTCGCCGGTTGCCCAATCGATTGGAAGGCCTGCAGCTAAAGTATTTTTTCTTTGTTCAAATAGTTTTGTAAGCTTAGGGTTTAACGCAAAATCTGACGGGATATTGCATAATTTTGTACCTAGTTCTTTTAATTTATCTATATCACATCCCGTGATTATTGGCATATGGATATTAGTTGGTCTTTGATACTGTGACCATCTGCCCTCTAGCCACTGTGCTTTGGGTTTGTAGCTTTTCGCTTCTTCATATTCATTATCTAGAATTGCCTTAAACTCAGTCTTGCGCGATTCATAATCACCTTCTGTGATGATATTATTTGTTACTAAATAATTAGCATAAACAGCAGCAGGAGTTTTTTTATCTTTGATAATGTTATACATCACAGCTTGAGTATACATCGGCTCATCGCCCTCATTATGGCCATATTTGCGGTAACATACGATATCTAGGACGAAATCTTTTTTAAATTTGTAGCGATATTCAGATGCTATTTTTGTCGCAAAAGCTACGGCTTCTACATCATCTCCATTAATATGGATGATTGGGGCGCCAATGATTTTTGCTACTTCGGTAGCATATCTGCCAGGGCGGCTATCTTTCGGGTTAGTGGTAAATCCGATTTGATTATTGATTACTAAATGGAATAGCCCACCAATGTTATAATGTTCTAGTCCAGACATAGCAATCGATTCAGCTACTACTCCTTGGCCAGCAAATGCAGCATCACCATGAATTAAAATCCCCATCACTTGGTCTCTGCTCGTATCTTTGATTGCATCTTGCTCCGCTCTTGCTTTACCAGCAACTACAGGGTTTACCGCTTCAAGGTGTGACGGATTTGGGCACAAAGATAGATGTATTTTATTATTATTTTTTGTAGTTTTATCGCTGGAATATCCCATATGATATTTCACATCACCCGAAACATTAAGTTCTGGTGGAAAGGCATAGGTGCCCATAAATTCTGCTAGTATAGCTCTATAAGGCTTGCCAAGTACTTTTGCTAAGGTGGATAATCTGCCGCGGTGAGCCATGCCAATTACTACATCGCTAATATTTTTACTAGCAGCAAATTCAATTGCTTTAATTAGTGCAACGATTGAAGTATCGCCCCCTTCAATTGAGAATCTTTTTGCTCCAGGGAATTTGACGTGAAGATATTGTTCTAATCCTTCGATTTCAACTAGATGTTGTAAAAATTCTATTTGTTCCTCTTTAGTTATATTGCGATTGGTCGCATGATTCTCGATTTGCTCATAAAGCCAATTACGCTCATCTAGACTAGTCACATGAGAGAATTCTACGCCAATATTTTGTGCATAGGAGCGCCTAAGAATCTGTAGTAATTCTTGAGTTGTGCATTCGTTAAGGCCAAAATATTCGCCTCTTAAATTGATTGTATCTTCGCCAAGGCCTACATCTTCTGCTGCAAGCTTTAGGCTGGATTGATCTATTGGTTTTTCAAGGCCTAGGGGGTCAAGCGTGGTAAGAAAATGTCCGCGCTCACGGTAAGCTTCTATTAGAAACTTAGCTTTAAAGTAGCTTTGATCGCTATTTGACTCTGTAACGCTTGGAGGTTTTGCTTTTTGCTCTGGGGGTAGAATGATTTTTGTTTTAATGCCCCAACTTGCTTCTGATTTGCTTTGACCCTGGATGGTAGCAAAATATTGATGCCAGCTAGAATCTACAGAAGATGGGCTTTTAAGATATTGTTGATATAATTCCTCTATGAACACGGCGTTGGCGCCAAAAAGAAAATCAGTTTTGTCTGAATCTTTCACTTATTAACTGCCCCTATGAATTTGTTTAACATTATATAGTGTTGACCGTTTATTTGGCAAGTTTTTTTCTCTTATCTGCGCTCTAAAATAGCAGACTTATTGCTAAATCAAACATGAGATTGCTTTTTTTAATATTTTCGACTTGACAAAATAATAGATTTCTAGATACTAATGCATTACAAATTTTGTGTATTTAATAACAATAAAAAGCGTTACAACTGTGAAAACTTATTCAGCAAAACCTTCTGAAATTCAAAAAAAATGGTGGGTGATTGATGCCAAAGACCTAGTTCTTGGGCGTTTAGCCGTAGAAACATCGATGCTTTTACGTGGCAAACATAAACCAACTTATACACCGCACATGGATTGTGGTGATAATGTTATTATTATTAATGCAGCCGAAATATACCTAAGCGGTAAAAAGTCTGATACTAAAGATGGTAAGTTATACTATCGTCACACAGGTTTTCCTGGTGGTATTAAGGAAACTACAGCTGGTAAAATGCTTGCTGGTAAACATCCGGAAAGAGTTATTAAATTAGCTGTTCGTAGAATGATTACACGTAATGTTTTAGGTGATAAGCAAGTTAGTAATTTATATGTATACGCCGGCGCAGAGCATCCTCATATTGCTCAACAACCAGCTGTATATGATTTTGCTAGTAAAAACACTAAGAATAAGAAGAATTAATTATGGCTACTTTAAATATAAAAGGTCTTGAAAATAATACTATCCAATCAGTGGAAAATGAAGTAGTTGCGCCGAAAGCTCAAAAAGATGCTTTAGGTCGTTCTTACGGTACTGGACGTAGAAAGTGCTCAGTTGCACGCGTTTGGATTAAAGCTGGTAGCGGTAAAGTTAGCGTAAATGGTCAAGAGTTCGAGACACATTTTGTGCGTGAAGCTCACCGTCGTCAAGTGTTACAACCATTTGAACTTACAAAAACTCTAGGTCAATTTGATCTTATTTGTACTGTAAAAGGTGGTGGACATACTGGTCAAGCTGGTGCTATTAAGCATGGTCTGGCTCGTGCGCTTGATAAATTTGATCCATCATTACATTTGACATTGCGTCATACTGGTATGCTTACTAGAGATCCAAGAGTTGTTGAACGTAAGAAATATGGTCAACATAAGGCTCGTAAAAATACTCAATTCTCTAAACGTTAATATTGTTTATACCATGTCATTCCCGCGAAGGCGGGAATCCATGGCAGGGTTAGTTTTTATATAGCTTCCTGCCTTCGCGGGAATGAAACAAAACTAAGGATGATAATAACAGATCTTTTTCTTGGCGGGATAGCTCAGCTGGTTAGAGCAGCGGAATCATAATCCGCGTGTCGGGGGTTCAAGTC
>CAYTBU010000065.1:0-907 GCA_964436105.1 uncultured Rickettsiaceae bacterium
AGCCTGATGTTCACTGATAGCGATGGGCATTTCGGCATCAAACACACCTTTTGCATCAAATGCATCATCACTTTGCTCAGACCTAGCTTCCTTACGAGACTTTGCTGCCTTACCTTCCGATGCTTTCTCTAAAGTTATTAAGAGCGACTCTATATCCGCATCTTTATTCTTCTTTTTCACTTCTTTCGGAGGCTCTTTCTTGACCTCAGGCTTTGGCTTCGCTTCCTCTTTCACTTCCGGCTTTGGCTCTGGATCTTTTTTTATAGGCTCAGCTGTATCTGATTTTATTAGCTCAGGCGATTTTTCTACCGGCTTTTCTGGAGCTGGCGTGGGTTTTGGAGCTTCTGGCTCTGGAACTGGCGCGGGCTTAGGTTGTTCTTGCTCTTTGGCAGCTGATTCTTGGCTTGCTCTCTTAACTTCTTTGGCATCTTCGGATTCTATGGCTTTATCTTTTTGCACTTTCTGTGTTTTAATGTTCGTAAAATCTGAAACTGGTAAAACTTCAAAAGTAATCACTTGCTCATCTGGCAATCTTTTAAACGATGGTAAACCCAATATGAGTATGATTGCTATTAATAAATGCGCAAAAGCAGAAACTGTAACAAAGAAACGAAAGTTATTATTTATCATTATGTTTTATTTCTGTAATCAAAGCTACTTTGTTAAAACCTGCTGCATTGATTGTGGTTAACACATCAGCAATTTGTCCGTAAGAGACACTTTTATCCCCTCTAACAAAAATACGTGTTTCCATTTTTTCTTGAGTAATAGCTCGTAATTTATCGACTAAACTAGAGCCCTCAACAGCGGTTTCTAAAATATAAATCACCCCTTGTTTATCAATCGTTACCGTTAAAGGCTCATCCTGCCCAGAAAGAGGCGCTGCCTGAGTTTCTGGAAGATCGAC
>CAYTBU010000065.1:917-2215 GCA_964436105.1 uncultured Rickettsiaceae bacterium
AATCATAAAGATAATAAGAAGCACAAGCATCACATCGACAAGAGGAGTGACGTTTATCTCACTAATCAAAGGATTTTTACGACGGCCATTGTTATTTTTTAGCATCATTGCCATTAAAGTTTCTCCTCATCTATGGCTCTGGCCAAGATGGTATATAACTCACCAATAAAATCATCAAGCTTATTACTAATAGCGGCAGCCTGACTTGCTAAAAAATTATAACAAATAACAGCAGGAATAGCCGCCACAAGACCAATCGCGGTAGCTAGTAACGCCTCTGCAATACCAGGAGCCACGACTGCTAGACTTGTATTTTTAGACATAGCGATCGACTGAAAACTATTCATAATCCCCCAAACAGTACCAAACAAACCAACGAAAGGCGCCGCAGAACCAACGGTAGCAAGGAAACTTAAATTGTGCTCTAGCTGCTCAGTCTCTCTATTACGCACTAGATTCATTGATTGCATGATGCGTTCTTTAAGGCCAATTTTAATAGAAGAATTCACTTTCGCTTCATTACGCTTACATTCGCTCATAGCAGCAACGAATACTGAAGATAGAGGATTATCAATAGATTTTTTAATTCTCTCATAAAGTGCATCAAGGGCCTGACCCGACCAAAACACAGATTCGAAAGCAGCCATTGTAACTTTGATTTTTTTATATTTATTATATTTATCTAATATAATCGCCCATGACCATACAGAGGCAGCGAGCAAGATTAGCATTACAATTTGACTCACTATATCAGCAGAAGTAATCAATCCGAAGATTGAAACATCGGTATGAGCGGCTATTTTTGTAGCTGCATTAGTAATTTCTGTAGGGGCCATTTTATTATCTCTTTTTAAATTTAGTTACATTATAT
This sequence comes from uncultured Rickettsiaceae bacterium, assembly GCA_964436105.1. Classification (GTDB taxonomy): domain Bacteria; phylum Pseudomonadota; class Alphaproteobacteria; order Rickettsiales; family Rickettsiaceae; genus JAGOJE01. Next base: position 1,789 of record CAYTBU010000065.1, read on the forward strand.
ATATTAAGCAGCGAGTTCTATTGTAAAAGCGGATCTAACCCGCCATCCTTATCTAAGGCATATAAATCATCACAACCACCAATGTGCTGATCGCCAATAAAAATTTGCGGTACCGTTTTACGACCACCAGACTTTGTTACTAATTGTTGTCTTAAATCATCATTACCATCAACTTTAATTTCATGGTAAGATACGCCCTTCTTATCTAACAAAGCCTTTGCTTTAATACAATAAGGACAAATTTTTGTCGTATAAATTTCAATTTTTTGCATAGGATCTCGTGTTTTTTTATGATAAGAATAATGACAACTTCTAGAAACACAACCACTTAAAATGATAATAATAACAATTATATAAATTCTTAGCATTTTAATCACAATATTGCGTATAATAGATTCAATATATTAGCGTGACTAAGAGAAATAAG
>CAYTBU010000065.1:2225-5661 GCA_964436105.1 uncultured Rickettsiaceae bacterium
ATTTCAAATTGTATCTAACTTCATTCCAGCGGGAGATCAGCCTAAAGCGATTGATGAATTAATCAATGGATTGAACCGAAAAGAAAAAGATCAAGTGTTACTTGGAATCACCGGTTCTGGTAAAACCTTTACTGTTGCGAACATCATCGAACGTACGCAGCGCCCAGCTCTGATTATGGCTCATAATAAGACATTAGCCGCTCAGTTATATTCAGAAATGAAGGATCTTTTTCCTCACAACGCTGTTGAATATTTTGTTTCTTATTACGATTATTACCAACCAGAAGCCTATATTCCTCGTACTGATACTTTTATTGAAAAAGATGCTTCTATTAACGAACAAATAGATTTAATGCGCCACTCTGCCACCCGGGCGGTGTTAGAGCGCCGCGACTGCATTATCGTCGCATCGGTATCTTGCATCTATGGCCTTGGATCGCCTGAACTATATTCATCAATGACTCTGGAGGTAAAAAAAGGACAAAAATATCAACGCGCTAAGCTAATCGATGACCTCATCGCATTGCAATATGAACGTAATGATATCAATTTTGATCGTGGAAGGTTCAGAGTAAAGGGAGAGATTATTGATGTATTTCCTGCGCATTATTCCGAAAAAGCATGGCGCTTATCATTTTTTGGTAATGAGCTAGAAACCATATGGGAATTTGACCCACTAACAGGTACTCGCCTCGCAGAACTTCAATCTGCAGTCATCTATGCAAGTTCGCATTACGTTACCCCACGTTCTGTTATTGAGAAATCCATACCACTGATTAAAGAAGAATTACGTCAAAGGCTAGAATTCTTACGCGCAAATGATAAATTAATAGAAGCCCAACGTCTTGAACAGCGCGTACAATATGATATTGAAATGCTAATACAAACCGGGTCATGCAAAGGCATTGAAAATTACTCGCGTTATTTATCAGGCAGAGGAGCTGGCATGCCTCCACCAACATTGTTTGAATATCTTGCCAAGGATGCTTTGTTATTTGTCGACGAGAGCCATGTAAGCATTCCTCAAGTAGCAGCGATGTATAATGGCGACAAGGCGCGTAAAACCAATCTTGTAGAATATGGCTTCAGATTGCCATCTGCATTAGACAATCGCCCCCTCACCTTTGCTGAATGGGAAGATATGAGGCCACAAACTATCTTTGTTTCGGCCACTCCATCAAAATTCGAACTTGATAAAACAGAAGGTGTGATTGTTGAGCAAGTGATTAGACCAACAGGATTATTAGATCCGATCTGTATCATCAAACCAATATTAAACCAAGTTGATGATTTAATATCAGAAGCACAAGCAGTTATTGCAAAGGGTTTTAGGGTTCTTGTAACCACATTAACCAAAAAAATGTCTGAAGATTTAACAAGTTACTTACAAGAGTTGGGCTATAAAGCAACTTACCTACATTCAGAAGTTCATACTTTAGAGCGCATTGAAATCATTCGCGATTTACGTAACGGCAAGATTGACATCTTAGTAGGCATCAACCTACTACGTGAAGGCTTAGATATTCCGGAATGTAGCTTAATATGCATTCTAGATGCTGATAAAGAGGGCTTTCTACGTTCCGAAGTATCATTAATTCAAACCATCGGAAGAGCGGCCAGAAATTCAGAAGGAAGAGTGATTCTATATGCTGACCGCATCACCAAATCCATTGATAAAGCAATGAGCGAGACCGCAAGACGCCGCAAGGTGCAAATAGAATATAACCTAAAGCACAATATTACGCCAACTACTATTATTCGTACTATTCACGCTCTCGGATCATTAGAAAAAATCAGCAAAGAAGTTGGAGGTAAAGAAGTGGATGCTATTGTCCATAACCCTAAAGCTCTAGCCTCTCTGATCAAACAATTACGCAAAGAAATGATCGAATCTGCAGCAAATCTTAATTTCGAAAAAGCCGCTGAACTTAGGGACAAAATCAACTCGTTAGAGCAAGCTAGTTTAGAATTGATGTGAAGTTGATAGTAGATTTATTGCGTCATTGAGGAGATCTTCAGATCGACGTGGTAATCCAGTGAATTTACTTATAACTAATAGCCCACAGGGCTATAAAGATAGTTAAAATGACTATCTTACTGGATTGCGGCGTCGCAACGCTCCTCGCAATGACGCTATCTGCCACCCTCTTACATAACTATTTACGTAGCATCAATCGCTCCACCAATATTACAAAAACAGTAACCCCAAAGAAATATAGCGGCATTGGAAGCAATGTACCATTATGCAGCATTCCCATAAACAAAGTTACTAAAGCTGTAACACAATAATAAGCGAAACCAAATAGGCTAGAAGCCGTGCCAACACACCATTTATAATCCACCAAAGCTAACGCCAGAGAATTAGTCGTTACCATTCCACCGCCAAACGTTATGATCATTTGAGTAAAAATAATAACCACAATCATCACCTCAGATGATAATTGGTACATATGATTAATAATAGCTAGCGCAATACCCAAAGACGTCGCTCCAACCATCACTAGAACTCCATAGCTCATAATTTCTCTAGAGCTATAATAATTGTGTAAATATTTCGATAATAGACCGCCACACATCCCTGCCCCAGCTATAAAAATAAAGCTAGAACCATACTCTGCAGGCGATAGGCCGAGCATTTTTATCAATACAAAGGAAGCTTCAGCGAAATAGCTGAACCCTATACCATTACCCGCACCAACAATAAGGCAAAAAGCCATTACTTTTCTATCCCTAACTAAACGCCAAGATACATCTAAAATCGATACAGCTTGCCTATTGGAAGCATGATGTGTTTCTTCTAAACTAAATTGCACTGCAACACTTAAACAAAGAGCGCATAAAATCAAGAATAAGAAAATATTCTGCCAGCCAGAATGCTCAGCAATCAACCCGCCAATAACCGGCCCAATTGCTGGAAAAACAGCTAAAGCGCTACCAACAACAGCATAGGCTTTACCCAAAGCTGGTCCATGAAAAGCATCACGGGTAATACTTTGCGCCATCACACTACCCATGCTACCACCAAAAGCCTGGATAAGCCTACTAATCATTAGCATGCTAATATCAGTGGAGCAATAACATCCAAGGCAGCCTAGCATAAAAACCATAATCCCAAGCAAGATGCAAGGCTTACGACCATATTTATCAGATAATTTACCCCAAAATAATGCACCAACGGCGAAACCAAAAAGATAAATAGTAAGGGTATATTCCACCATCGATTCTGACGCCATCAAAGCCTTGGCGATTTCCGGCAAAGATGGAGTATAAACAGTTTCAGAAAGCTGCGGCAAACCAGCAATCAATGTAATCAACCATAAAGAAGGTTGTAAAATTTTTGTCATATTTACCTATATTTGATCCAACGCATTATATCCCAGATTTTGCAAGACATTCAACTCTTAATTTAGGGTAAGCTTAGTGGATGATTAAATGT
>CAYTBU010000066.1:0-894 GCA_964436105.1 uncultured Rickettsiaceae bacterium
CTCTATGCGGTTAGTCGCGCCTTCGTCAAAACCGAATACCATACCGCAGAGTGCATCGATTATTTTGTTTCGAAAATCAGCGCCACGAGTTTTCTCCATAACTTTCGCCAGGAAAGACTCTGTAACCGTCTGATGAGTTCCCAGGAATCTATTGAGTTCTTTGTCATAGCCTTTGCTTTCATCTTCCACAAGCTCTTCCCAACGATCTGACGCTCGAAAGTATTTTTCAACGAGAGAAGCAACGTTTCCTGCCATTCTGGAATATGTCGAAGTAACCGTGTCTTTATTTGCGCGAGCCATTTCATCACTCTCTTCTACTAGCCATTTCAGGGTTTCTTTGCGCTCATATGCTTTATTAAAAGCTTCTCCTGTTTCTCCTGCCGCTGCAAAATTTAGTCTCTCATCGACTCCAACCTTTGATCCCATTTTCAAATCCTTATCTAGTTCAGCCAGAGTCTCCTCGTAAGTCATCTCCGGACCTGTATCGGTGCCATCCATAACGTGCATCGCTGTTTCTCTAGAGCGGATTCGTGGACTGCCGTAGGCTAGAGATTGTGACATGTCTCCACTGGCGTCAGATGCATCGAAAGCTTGTACCCTACCCTCTGGGTTCAGTTTTATCCAGTAGTCCTTATCTATTTCTAATCCTTGAGATTTAAGCAAATCAAATCGCACCTGATCTTCAGCTGTCATGGCTTTCTCTTTATTGCCATGTCTAAAGATTCGCAAAATTATCGCTGAGTCATAGCTTCCCTTTCTTTCCAAACTCGGTAGTGATTCTTTCATTAATTACTTATATTTTAGCAAATTTAACTATTTATTTATGCCTTGACTTTTCTACTATTTGTATTATAATGTCGTTTGACAGTACTTCCATTCAGGCAGTACGCACAT
>CAYTBU010000066.1:904-3210 GCA_964436105.1 uncultured Rickettsiaceae bacterium
AACGATGAAGGCATCAATCAGACGCGTGCTCTGGGCGACCAGCTCCGTATGCTCGGCTTCGTGCCGGACCGGATCATCGTAACCGGCGCCAAACGTGCCGACCAAAGCATGCGCCACATCATGGCAGAGATCGATCCTGGCGATCGCCTCAAACTGGTGAAGACCATGGTGACCGTGGTACCCGGCTTGTACAAGTGGGAGGAACTGAACACCGCCGCCGCAGAACCCGAAGATGGCGGCCTCGGTTTCCATCTGCACCTCGCAGTGTACCAGGACAAGTTCCCCGAAGACCTCGCGAACTTCGAACACAACCGGGTGAAGGCCCTCCTCGACGCCCTCGACGAGCCCATCGGCGACGACGAGAACGTACTGATCGTGACCCATGCCTGGATCTCGAATGTGAGCCTCTACCCCTTCGCACTGGAGCAGGAGCTGCGCGACGAGCTGCGTGAGATCGGTGTTCCCGAAGCGCATGCCCTGGTACTCCACGGCAATGGCGAGCTCGAAGCCTACGGCCCCGATGGAAAGGTGGAGATCGCCAGCCTGAAGCGGGTAGTGGAAGCCTGAGGCTTCAAGGAATGAGTAGAGAGAGATTTGTGACGAAGAGCCCTGCGCAAGCGGGGCCTTCCTTTTTATATAATTCTGACTATGCCTTTGTTTGCATCAACTTCGACAATATCTCCATCTTTGAGGATTCTGGTCGCATTTTTAGTTCCTATAATACAAGGCTTCTTAAGTTCGCGAGCAACAATAGCCGCATGGGAAGTTATTCCACCCTCATCAGTTACAAAAGCGCTAGCCCTGGGCAATATCGGCATCATTTCAGGACGAGTCATGCTCGTCACAATAACATCGCCTTCCAGAACCTTACCAAAATCCAGAGCACTATTAATTATAACGACTCGCCCGGTGGCTACGCCAGTGTTTGCAACAAAGCCTTTTACCTCATTACCCAGACTTTTATTGATTGACTCTGTTACGCTTAGGTTTTCCTTTTCTGCATCTACTCCATACTTAAAATCTCGGAACGTCCACCAAAATCCTTCATTTGCTTTTTTTGACTGTTCTAAAAGTTCTTCTTTTGAAAAATCGGTAAACCAAGTGAAGTATGCCGATTGAAGTATAACTTTTTCTGTTTCTTTATCGAACTTATAAAAGGATAGTAATTTTTTGTATGCCAAATCTAAAATAGAATTTGCTCGATAAATTTCTTCTTTTCTTGCATCCTGAAGATCGATTGCTTTTGAAAGTAAGTAATTGATTTTCTGCTCAGGCGTGATTAATTCACTTACATCAACTCTTATTTCTTGATGAGACTCAAAAGAAGAAACAATTTCTTCTGCTTCTTCCTTTTGAATTTTATTTAATTTTGCTTCGAGAGATTTAAGATCAAAAAGATTAAAATTACTATAACTATTCTCAATCCAGGAGAAATTTCTTACAAAGTCTTCTTTTGTATATTTACTTCTCTCTAATTTTAAGAGAGCAACTTCATATTCAAATCTTTTTGTAAAGCTTGGCTCAAGAGGAAAAACCTTTTTACTAAATTCTTCTGAGGTTTGATTAAAATACTTGAGCCAATACTCATTATCGAGCGCTATCCCATCAGTTATATAAGCATGCGCTGTAACATCAGAGGCATATTCATAAAACTTTTTAAGCCAGTCTTTTATACCCTCTTCAGAATCCAATCTCTCTACTTCTATAACCAGAGAAAGATATTTTGACTTTAAGTCATCAATAATGGAAAAGGCTTTGGGGAAATAAGTATTAATAAAATCTTGATCTTGGTTAATTTTCTTCAAGAACTCCTGACGTATCCTCTCTAGATCATCTTTGTGTACATAGGCGGTGACTTTCTGATCTTTATAAAAATATGTGCCATCTTTCCAAAATTCACCGCCAAATACATCATTGAATTTCTTTAGGGCATTCATTTGAAGTCCGAATGGTCCGTTATGTGCATTAAACGTTTTTATTAGATATTTCTCCATATATTAGTTTAAAATTTTAACCATCCCCTTATCTGTATCCACTTCAACCATATCACCAGTCTTGAGTACAGACGTAATTCCCTTTATCCCAACCACACAAGGGATTTTGAGCTCACGTGAAGTTATCGAGGCATGACATATTGCTCCTCCATGCTCGGAAAGTATGGCTCTCGCCTTTTTCATAGCTGAGATGAAGTCTGGTGTTGTGGTTGAAGATACAAGGATTTCACCTTCTTGGAATTCGGCGACTTGATCTCTATTTTCAACTCTTCGAACCGAGCCCTTTATGACACCTCCTTTATAAGCCACTTG
>CAYTBU010000066.1:3310-5589 GCA_964436105.1 uncultured Rickettsiaceae bacterium
ATCTTCCATTCGATACCCTTCGGATCATAGATATAGCTAAGCATCCCGCTCTTACCCTCAAATATACAGAATGGACTGAAAGAAAATTCTTTGTCTGACCACGGAATATGTTTCTGCGCCTCTCCATAACTCGTAAGCTCCGCGATAATTAGCGGAAATTCGTGGCTCAGTAGTAACTCATACCCTCTCTTTTCCATAATTATTTATCTAGAATCTTCACAACACCATTATCAGCATCCAGTTCAACCTGATCACCATCCTTTAATATTTTTGTTGCATTCCTTGTCCCGATTATACAAGGCTTATTAAGTTCTCTGGAAACTATAGCTGCATGGCAAGTGATACCTCCCTCATCAGTAATAATCCCGGCAGCTTTTCTCATCGCAGGAACAAAATCTGGCGTAGTCATAGCGGTAACTAAAATATCACCATCGGAAACTTTGCTAATCTCAGTAGAAAGATTACAAACTTTTACAACGCCTTTCGCAAAACCTTTACAGGCAATTGATCCCTTTAACTCTTTTACCTCAATAACATCGTCAGCAAAACCGTTAATTTTTATAAAATTCTTAGCCTCTTCACCAACAATCCAATTAAATTTTAAATCTTTTAAAATAAGAACTCCGGCAAACAACCTTTCTTTTATATTTAATTTAAAATCCTCCTTAATTAAACCTTCTAATAGAGATGCTTTTATTTCCTGTGGCGACATATATCTTATATACTCGTCGGAGACATTTAGTCGCCTAGCTATTTCCGGAACTACAAGTAATTGTAAAATCGGATGGCTTCTAGTTTGCGCCGTCTTTTTTAATTCTTGTAGATATGATAATTTCCTAACAGATTCGACAAGCGTTAATATTTCTTGAGGTGCTGATAATTTTTTAACTAGAGTATCTCTTGCTTCTAACTTTCTTATTAAATCTAATTTGTTTTTTTCTAAAATTTCAGAAAAATCAACGTCTTCTTTAATCTTAGTATTAAATTTATTTATAAAATAACTATCGTCCCACAAGACGCCGGTATTATACCCGAAAGGGATAGAAGTGTAGTTTCTTATGTGATTATTGAATAGGTCTTTTAAATTCTCCGGCAAATCATTTACAGAATTAATCTGATTCACCTTCTGACTCTTTGCTAATTTACAAATTTCCATAAAAGAAATATCCTCCTCAGCGCTTTCTGTTTGGAACTCTAGAGGCTCAATAGCTTCATGTAATACAGAATCATCTAACTCATTGAGGGTAAAGAATTCTTTCAGTGCTTCAACGGTTGCGTCACTCCCCACCCACCAGGCAGGAGTATTTTTAAAATGGAAAAATCTATATTTTTCACAATATTCAACATAAACATTTGCTAACTGCTCGTTAGACATATTTTTTCCCAACTTACCGTCCACACCAAAAGAACTCTCTAAATAATCTCTGAGCGAATTCTTTTGAGACTCGGACCACAAAATCAAATCATCTAAGTAATTTAGATCATTTTTAAATTTACCGACAAGAAAATCTTCAATTTCTTCGTACTCTTCTATTGTATTCACTGCGGTGTTCAGATTTTTTTCGTCAAAAACATAAATTATTGAAGTGAGTCGTCCTCCATACTCCTTTAAGGATAAATCGCTCGCTAAATAATCTGTATTGAAAGTAGCCGGAAATGGTGGTATGTGATTTTTAGGTCTACTTCTAAATAATTTTAAGTTTAGTTTTTCCATATTATTTATTCAATATTCTAAGCACTCCATTATCAGCATCCAGTTCAACCTGATCACCATCTTTAAGGATTTTCAATGCCTCGGATACTCCGATAACCGTCGGGATCTTGAACTCTCGAGCAAAGATAGCGCTATGACACAAAAGACCAGCCATCTGAACTATCATACCTTTGGTCTTATGAAGATAGGGCTCTTGTTGAACTAGGGTTTCATTAATAACTAGAATATCCCCGTCTTTAACTTTTATGATTTCGTCAGGATTGTAAACACATACGATATTACCACTTACAATGCCTTTGCAAGCAGACCTGCCTTTTAATATATTCGTTCTTTCAACTTTGGTATTTAGAAAGATATCGTAGAGCTTTTCGTATTCATCGTTTGTTCCATGACGAACTACTTCATTATCGATCAAGATAATTCTCTTTGAGTACCTGTCATCAACGCCCGCAGGAAGAGTTCCTGTCTCGATGGCTGTATGTAACTCATCCGGGGTGAGAACTTCCCAATATTTCAAATCTATGTTTTTAGATGAAAGTAACCTTTGAACCAATGGGCGCATGGC
>CAYTBU010000067.1:0-5457 GCA_964436105.1 uncultured Rickettsiaceae bacterium
TGATTGCTCTGTTTGAGATCTTAGAGAAATTATGTGGATTTAAGAGTTTTAGCATGGTTTTTATTTTTAATATGGTTATTATCGTCATTGCGAGCGAAGCGTGGCAATCCAGTAAGATAGTCAAAATGACTATCTATATAGCCCTTCGGGCTATAGTTATAAGTAAATTCACTGGATTGCCGCGTCGGCCCTTTGACCTCCTCGCAATGACGGTCTCTGTAAGATCATAATAGTGATTATATTAAGCTTAAGCAACTATAACAATAGTCGAAAGTAAATTGCCTTCATATTCACCCTTGCCGTGGCAATGGCGGCGGTATCTATGTGTTGAGGTCTACTTCGCTAATTTTTGTAAAACCTGCTTTGCCCCAACATTACTTTGTTTGAGATCTTAGAGAAATTGTAGGGATTTAAGAGTTTTAGCATATATTATTTCTGCAATGTTTCTAAAGCGTCAATGGCGGAGGTGTGATTTTGACTAGCAGCTAATGTTAACCATTTTAGGGCCTCATTATAATCTTGTTTGACGCCGTGTCCATTGATATACATCATGCCTAAATTACATTGAGCATCTGCGTCTCCTTGTTCGGCGGCTAGTTTGTAGTAGTTCAAAGTTTTACGATAATATTGTTTTAGCGCCTCTCCACTTTCATACAGAATGTCTAAATTATATTGAGCGTGTTCTTCTTCTTGTTTGGCAAGTAGTTTTAACCATTTTAGCGCCTCGCTATAGTCTTGTGTGCTCCCCTCTTTATGGATATAAATCGATCCAAAATTATATTGAGCGTTTTCTTGTCCTTGGTCGGCAGCCATTTTCAACCATTTTATGGCTTCACTAAAATCTTGTTTTACACCGTCGTTATGGATGTACACCCAGCCTAAATTATATTGAGCGCTTGCTTGTCCTTGGTCGGCAGCCATTTTTAACCATTTTATGGCTTTACTAAAATCTTGTTTTACACCGTCTCCATTTGCATACATCACGCCTAAATTACATTGAGCATTTGTATCTCCTTGATCGGCAGCTAATTTATAGTATTTTATAGCCTCACTAACATCTTGTTTTACACCGTCTCCATTTGCATACATCACGCCTAAATTACATTGAGCTTTTGCGTGCCCTTGTTCGGCGGCTAATTTATAGTATTTCAGGGCCTTGCTAAAATTTGGTTTGACACCATCTCCATTTTTATACCAAAAGCCTAAAGTAAATTGAGCGCCTGTGTTGCCTTGTTCGGCGGCTAGTTTGTAATATTTCAGGGCCTTGCTATAATCTTGTTCTACTTCCTTTTCATTTTCATACCACGCGCCTAAATTATATGGACCTCTCTCCTCTCCTTGTTCGGCAAATAATTGTAACCATTTTAGCGCCTCATTATAATCTTGTTTTACACCCTCTCCATTTTCATACATCACGCTTAATTTATATTGAGCTTTTGCGATTCCTTGTGTGGCAGCCAATTTTAACCATTTTATGGCCTCACTGTAATCTTGTGTTACACCTTGTCCATTTTTATACATCACGCCTAAATTATAGTGAGCTCTCGCATTTCCTTGTTCGGCAGCTAGTTTGTAATATTTAATAACCTCTCTATAATCTTGTTTGACGCCCTTTCCATCGTCATACATCCAGCCTAAATAATATAGAGCATCTGTGTGTCCTTGTTCAGCAGCTAATTTGTAGTACTTCAGTGCTTCACTAAAATCTTGTTTTACACCATTTCCATTGTCATACATAAAGCCTAAATCACATTGAGCATCTGCGTCGCCTTGTTCGGCAGCTAGTTTGTAGTATTTAAAGTCTTCGTTGGAGGCTTTTATGATTTCGTGTCCATTTTTCTTAAAGATTTGCATTGCTGATCCTTGTTTGTAATCAATAAGTACTAATTATTCACATTATACAATCACGATCCCGGAAAGTAAATTGCCTTTATATTCATCCTTTCCGTGGCAATGGCGGCGGTAGCTGTGGTATTTTTCTGGCATAGAGTAAGTATCATCCTCATGAAGATCAATCTTGCTAATGCCAGCTTTTTCTAGCTTGGCTTTAACGTAAAGTGGTAGGTTAAATAGATAGTGATCCGGCGTTGATGATGGGATAAAAAATCGGTTATTATCTTTATCTTCCGCGTAAAAATCATCGTAATATTCCTGTGATACTTCATAGGATTGTTGCTGTATTGCGGGGCCAATTATGGCTTCGATATTTCTTGCGCCTAGCTTTTGCATTTCAAACACTACGTTATTGATAATATCACCTTTGGCGCTTTTCCACCCACAATGGGCGGCGCCGATCACTAGGGAGTCGGGGCAGTAAAATAGTACGGGGACGCAATCTGCGGTCAGGATTCCAAGGATAATTCCTGGTATATTTGTAACAGATGCATCAGCCTCTGGCACATCATGGGGCGAGATATTTCCAGTTGCGATATGTACCTTATTGCCGTGCACTTGTTTTAGAATAGCGAGTTTATCGGTCTTCATTGCTTGCATCACTGATTGCCTATTGCGCTCTATCTCTTCTGCTTTAGCATAATCTTTTGGCAAATAAATATGGCTTGAGCCTTGGAAAGTTTTATCAAAAAACCTATAATGAATTCTGTTACTCGATAGACTATGCATCATGACTGAACCTTTTACCTTTGATTATAAAAAACTATCAGAAAAGGCAAGAAAAGACAATATATTAGCGAGGATGGGTGATTTATTCTTAAAAGATTTTGGCCTTATTCCTTGCATTGGGGTGGAGATAGAATTTTATTTGCCGGGTGATGATCTCTCTGGCGCGCCATTCGTGATTAAGCAAGAGAAGGGAAAGTTTCAATATGAAATAGATCTGCCGCCATTGCAAGATATGGATCTTTGCGCTGAGGAAATTGAAGCGGCCAAAGCATCGCTTGCAAGTTGGAACTCGGGTGTTGATTTTAGCTCTAAGCCATTTATGGATGATTATGGCAGCGCGATGCATTTTCATCTCAATTTCCTGACTGCTGAGGGTAAAAATTATTTTGATGATAATGCTGTTTTAGAATTAGCGGCTAGGAGTTTGTGCCATTATATGCTGCCAGCTTTTATGATTTTTGCTCCAAAGGAAGAAGATTATAAAAGGTTTGATCATAAATTTATGGCGCCAAATTATGTATCCTTTGGTGGGAATAATAGGAGCGTGGCAGTTAGGATCCCAAGCCTAGTGCCAAAAAGATTGGAGCATAGAATTTGCTCGCCTACAGCTGATAGCTATCTTGCAATATTTGTGATTTTAAAGTCGATCTATTTAGGCCTAAAAGACCCAGAGCATATTGACGCGTATGATAAAATATATGGTAATGCTTTTGATGCGCAATATAATCTCACGCCTTTTCCAAAAGATTTAAAAGAGGCATTAGAGATGTTTGATGAACACTTAACTAGAATAAAAGATTAGTAAAAAGGTGATATATATTGACCAAAGATGATAAGTGAGGGTACTATTAGGTGGATTTGAGCGAGAGTTATCAGGCCGTACGTCATTCAGAGCCCGCCGTAGGTGGGCGTGGAATCCAGATATAGAATTATAACTGGATCACGACGTCGCCTAAGGCTCCTCGTGATGATAAATTATTATACTTTAAATATTAGATATTATGAATTTAGCTTTTGTACAAAATATAGGTCATAAAACTATTAGCATGGCCAGGGCAACTGGCGCTTTAGTAATCTTTGCTTCAACTGCGGTCCTCGGGATATTTTCCTCGAAATTTGATTTTAAAGCCTTCGGGCAGCAGCTCATTACCATTGGTTTTTTCTCGCTGCCTGTGGTTGGTATGACCGCTATTTTCTCAGGGGCTGTACTTGCGCTGCAAAGCTATACGGGTTTTTCAAGATTTTCAGCGGAGAGCTCTATTGCGACCGTGGTTGTGCTTTCAATCACCAGAGAGTTGGGTCCAGTACTTGCGGGGCTTATGGTAGCTGGCCGAGTAGGGGCATCGATCGCTGCTGAGCTTGGTACGATGAGAGTGACCGAGCAAATTGATGCTTTATACACGCTTTCAACAGATCCAATTAAATATCTAGTCTCGCCAAGAGTGCTCGCTGCGACTATTTCATTGCCTATTTTAGTTTTTATTGGTGATATTATTGGAGTGATGGGTGGATATTTAGTTAGTGTGCACAAGTTAGGCTTTAACAGCGCTGGCTATATTAATAATACTATTGAATATCTGGAAAGAATGGATGTGATTTCTGGTCTTGTAAAAGCAACGGCATTTGGTGCGATTATTTCGATTATGAGCTGCTATAGTGGATATCATTCTGATAAGGGCGCAAAAGGTGTGGGTAGTGCAACGACTAGTGCGGTGGTGAATTCCTCTATCATGATTTTGCTAAGCAATTATATTTTAACAGAATTATTTTTTGGTAAATAAATATGGATATAAAAATCAAAGTTACAGATTTACATAAAAGTTTTGGTAGCCATAAGGTTTTGCAAGGAATTAATTTAGAAGTAAAAACTGGCAGCTCAATGGTTATTTTGGGTGGGTCTGGTACTGGCAAATCTGTCTTAATTAAGCATATCGTAGGACTAATTACGCCTGATAAGGGGCGGATTCTTATTGATGGAGAGGATACAACTCACTTAAGTACTAATCGTCGTTTTGAAATTATGGCTAAATGTGGGTTTCTTTTTCAAGCGGGTGCTTTGTTTGATTCGCTTAGCGTGATGGATAATATCACTTTTTTTGCTGAGAAATTATATAAAATATCTGGTTCAGAGAAAAGGGATTTGGCTGAGGCGAAGCTTAAATCTGTTGGTCTTCCAGGGCGGATCCTCGATCTTTATCCGGCTGAATTATCAGGCGGTATGCAAAAACGCGTGTCTCTTGCCCGCGCTATTTGCACTAATCCAGAGATTATCTTTTTTGATGAACCCACCACTGGTCTTGATCCTATCATGGCAAATGTCATTAATGATCTAATCATTAAAGTGCGTGAGGAACTAGGGGCAACCACTGTGACCATCACTCATGATATGATCAGCGCTCATAGAATCGCCAGTGAAATTAGCTTCATTTATGAAGGTAAGATTCTGTGGCATGGCAAGAAAGATGAAATGGATAAATCAGATAATCCTTATTTAAAGCAATTCATTAATGGGTTGCCAGAAGGCCCAATATCCGTGGATGTATAGCTAAGTCTTCGTTATTATTATTTTATTATTTTTTTGGATTACGACGCCCTATTATCATCCTCTCTCGGGTGACGGCGTTTCGCCGCTAACGTTATAATGAAGAGGCATATTTGCCGACGTAATTATCCAGTTTTATAGTTTTTTGTATCGCAACGCTTCTCTCGTGGGCGCGCTGCGTGTCTCGCTGTCCTTTTTTGTCATTTTTTCTAGATCACGACGTCACTTGCGTTCCTCGCTATGATGGTGTTTTTCTGTCTCGTCACCTGCGAGGCGCGTATTCGCGCCGTAAT
>CAYTBU010000068.1:0-5116 GCA_964436105.1 uncultured Rickettsiaceae bacterium
CCAAACCATATACGAAACTTGACAAGTAATTTCACTGGGCACTTCACTATCGGGTGATAAAAACTTAGACCACCCCCCTAAATGTAATCCTTCTTTTAAATATTGCCCAGCAATAGCTCCTACTTCGTTATGTAAGTAAAATGAAAAATACAACCGACCTAATTTAACATATGTCATAGCCATTTGTTCTACAGCATCAGCACTTTTTTCTTGAGCAAGGAGCTTTAATATACTAAATAATAATTCTTTTGCTTTGTTAAAATCATTATTCTTAGCATGAACATTTGCTAAAATATCCAAATTATTTGCAATAATCGTTAGCTCTATATCTTTTTCCTGCTCACATAATTTTAAACTTGCTTGAATAAATTTTGTAGCTGCTTTAAGCTCATTTATACTTTCATTAGCTCCACCAAGATCACTCAGCAAAATAATCTTAGTACGTTTCGAAAAAACATTGACCTTTTCATTAGCATCTAACGCTTTCTTCAGAAATTCATTTGCTTTTAATTCATTATGTAAAACTTTATCATAAATCCTACCCAAAATAAGATATAACTCTGCTTCATATCCGATTTGCACTTTCTCAGACAATCCTATGTTTGACAATTGTCCTACTATGACTTTTAAATGAGGGATTAGCGCAATTAAAGTGTTCTTGTTTTTATTTACTTCACATTCCAGATAATACTGTTTAAGTGCAACGGTAATCTTTTGAGACCATAATTCCTTCTCTTCCTTAGGGAGTATATTTAGCAAAGATGATACCCCCATCTCTTGCATACTCCTATGCAATGATATGTCCTTGGTGGTAGATATATTGGATATACTGTGCATATCTAATATATTAAATTGACTTTGCGTATCGTCTTCCGTTACTACCTTGATTAATATTCCGTGTTTTCTTAAATTAAAGATAAACTCCTGGATATATTCTGTGGCTTCCGCTGATTTCATACCTTGCGCTATGTAATACTGCCTTAGAAGTTCATAGGGAATATTTTGTGAATCAAGCAACGATATAAAGAAAAATAATTCTTTGAATTTAGGATTAGCTTGCGTTAGCTGTTTAATGGTTGAAGATATTATGCCGTATCGAGTACGCGTATATTTTGTTGCTTCATTTAAGATACGCGCTTGTTTGTCGTCAAATGCAACGCTGCTGCTTTCGATTAATTTAGAATATTATGTAAATGTTAGCATATAATTTTTTATATAATATGCTGCCAAAGAGACATCTAAAGGAAATGGAGGAATTCCTTGAAGCAAAGCCGCTGCTTTTAATCTATCTTCTTCTTGAAGCTTCTGAGGCTCGCAATCATAGATGATTTTAGAAAAAAGAGCCAACATCTCATCATTGCTTAATTTATCAATATATATTACATCCTCATCCTTAATAAAACCTGTTTTAATAATATTTTCATTTCGCGTAGTCACTATTATACTACCGTTCTTACCCCATTGTACTTCATCTTGAGGGAATAAATGAGCGATGGCATCAAAACTTTCTATATTATCATAAATAAGCAACCAACTTTGTTTCATACGAAGTTGTGCTCTAATAAAGTTTAATAGTAATTTTTCCTGTAGTTCTTGATTATTATTAGATATAATTATTTTGAGCTCATTTTTTAATGCCTCATCATAGGCTAATGCATGCGCCAAATCTAGAAACGAATTTATTAATGTGTCTTTGGTTTCAGCATTTAATTCCCATACAACAGCGGCTGTAGATACGCGCTTACCATATGCTCTTGCCATAGTAGTTTTCCCAGCTCCACCAACACCAATAATACCAGTTAATGCAATCGCTTTTATATTACCTTTGGCATTAGACTCTAATTTTTCTTTCATTTTAAAAATGATATCCGGCCTTTCTAATAATGCTTTCTCTGGAATAATCAGGTCTGAATGAATAACGGAAGATGCTGTAGATTGAACAGAATGATTTTTAGAGAATATAATTAAGACAGATGCTAATACTAGCATGAAAATCACAATTAATACTAAAACAGAGATGACATATTTCTTTTGTTTTGGATCTTTGATAAATTGCCACACAGAATCAAATAGTTGACTCTGTATGTAGATTGGTGATTTGCCATCATACATTTCGCTTATTGCTTTATATTTATTCTCAAATTCAGAAATAATTTTTTTAATTTTATTATCTTGTAATTCTAATAAAACCAAAGATAAATCTTGATAATACGATTTTTCGCAAACAGTTTTGGGGCCAATGTCCGTCGTAGAATCATCGGATTCTACGAGATTAATATTTGCAAGTTTTAGGTGCTTTTTAATAGCTTGATATAATAAAGGCGCGCTAGTAATAAGAGCTTTAGAGCAATAACAATTTATTGATTGTCTATTTATTTGTGCCGCAATTTGTTTAAGCGCTTGTTCGAAATCAAATTTGACCAATAAATGTAAATAATATTCTCTAAGTATCTTTGAAATTACGGCTTTTTCGACAAAATCTATTATTTGATCTTTGGAGTGACATTCTAATTTTGCCATTATATTACGTGTATGAGTACTTACCGTGCTAGATGCAATGCCACATATTCTAGCAATTTTTTTCTCACCTCTATTATGTACTATACATGCAATAATATCAACTTCTCTAAAAGTAAGTTTGATACCATTAATTGAGGCAAGATAGCTCTTATAAAGACGTTCATGCTCATTGTAGGAAGTTATAAAAGAATTCATATGGTATTTAAGTAATTATATGATTTATTAATTGTACAATTTCCATTTAAATTTATCAGGATCCATCATCAAATGAGTGTTTTTATGCTCATAGTATTTCTTTTGTATTGCTGGGCTATATAACACATATATACCTGCAGCATGAGTAATAAAAGAGAGTAAGTTATTTTCTTTACTCGACAAACCATTATTAAAATTTTTCCAACTGTCACTAACCATATAATGGTTTACTGAATTTTCTTCATCAGATGAATCAGCTAAAGATAAAAAATAATGATATTTACGAATTTTGGACATGATTTTTACTCCTTGCGGTCTAAACCTATAGTTAAATACAAATCTAACACACCCTTCGTAAGGAAACAAGCTCTAGTAATAAAATGCAACATAATAAACACAATATATTTTTCTTAGTTAGTACAATGAGATTAAGTTAGAGTATACTATTTTGCAAAACTATTTACATTAAATACTGATAAATCAGTGGGTTATGCCAAGCAATCTTCATATAACATCGAATATACTGCTATAGCATTTATTATTTTTATATTTTGTTTATTTATGAAATAGTTTGTTTGAGGCTGAAATCTAACCACGCATATTTCATTCGAATCTTGATTCCCTTAAGTAAGTAAGTATTACGAAAAAATTGTAATTAGCTGTAAATATGTTACACTTACGTTATATAAATAAGCGATATGTTTGGGGGTGAATATATGTCAAAGCAAAATGCCTATCTCAGGAGAGGTAAGAATGAAACACCTACGATCGACCTTGATTTGTATGCGGCAGATATTAAGCAAAGATCTATTACTCCTACAACGCATAAATATAGGGATATATACAAAGATAATACAGATCTACAAAGTATAGTCGGAGGAAATACTGTAGTACCTTCAGATATGAGCGATGCAAGTTTCTATTGTGATACCTACTATCACTCTACCTGGAGGACAGAAATACTTCATTTTGGGATTAATGCCCTTAATTCACAAATAAAACCTGAATTAGCTGATCATAATAGCAGACTACAACTACCAATCATAGGTTCTGGCACTAGCTTGATAAGTAATGCCAGTAATGTTACGGTATATCCACAATTTGCAAAACAAGTTGTGCTGACTAGGTATGAAAATGAATTAATAAGCACTGCTATAAGCTATATAGCGAATACTGCTAGCAAAAAGGTAGTCCTTGTAGATACCTTTCCACGAGAGTTAAAAGCAAACCCTTCAAAAGGTTTAAAAGTTGGGGATATAGAAATTCCGCAAGATCCTTCTGCACCCATATCTACTCATACAGTTATTTTATATAAAAACTCATTAGGACAATTTTTAGTAATCGATCCTAATAGTCCCCAATATAGTGGCCACTTACAAAATTTATTGAACATCTCTGTGAGTACGACCCTAACTCCTCTGCACAAACCTTATGCCCCTCAAGCTACTGCAACACCACCAAATACAGGACCTAATCCCGCCAAATATAGAGACTGTGTAGATATTGCGGTAAAATTGGCATCTTTACTAGATAATGATGTAACAGATTATATCTCTACAGACGACGTAATGAAGTCAGATGCGGTCAAGTTAGTATCTAACAATAAAGATATTACTAAGCTACCCATTTTTGATCAAACATTAAGAATCAAACAGGTGTCTGATCTACTAGAGATGCAGAAAATCAATCAAACTTTGCAAGATCAGCTCTTAGCATATGTGAAAGACACAAAGGACGCAAAAAACAAATTTGATATAGCAAAGTCTTTATTACAGCAGCAATTTGAGGCAGAATGTAACCAAATTGATACTAATTATGATGCAGAGATCAGTGCGTTAATTGGACAAGTTGCTAATAATTCGGCGTTGGAAGGTGATTATGCATAGCAAATTATTTTATAATTATTGTGTGTGGAACGATGAAGAATCAGCTCTTTGGTCTTTAAAAAACTTCGGAGATGTAGATATACTGTATGACAAAGAAGGAATCATTAACTCTATTTGTACTAATAACAATGCTATACTACTGCAAGCTTCTCTTGATTATTTTGAAAATATACAATTTCCCGATAAAGGTGAGCAGTATAAGGAGGCGCATGGCCAACTTGTTGATATCTTGGAAGAAGTTATCAATTGGATAGATTCCTCATCACCTGTATATCCTATTATCTATCGCTATATGTATCATGATATCGCAAACCTCAATGAAGTTGCCGAAATTGCCCTCCCTATTCTATCAGGACAAGATCACCTTCAGCATTTGAAAGAAGATGCTACTACTGAAGAAAGAGATAGTAGCGAATCTAGGAAAGATAGTGACGATATGGCAATAAAACTCTTGCCATTCACAATGGAGAATCTTGAGATATTAGGACATCCTTATTGGTGCTTAAATACACAAG
>CAYTBU010000069.1:0-4912 GCA_964436105.1 uncultured Rickettsiaceae bacterium
TTGCCAATCAGCCCTCTCTCCTCTTCAAAAACAATATGCTGCAAGGTGAGCGCAGATTCTTCATCACTCGAAGTTGATGATGTATTCTGGTTAATATCATTCATTTCTATAGAGGTTAATGAAGCTCTAGCTGAGTCAGGCTGAGGTTTGATTTGTTGCACAGTTTTAGCAACGTGTGGAGAAAAAAAGTCTAAGTTAGACATGAAGTGCTGCGGATCTATATATGCCTTTTTTTCCCAGGGTTTTGACACCCTACGGCCTACAAAGATTACTTGTTTGTCGGTAGATACATTCTTAGCTAATTCAGTACTCATTTCAGTAGGGTCGATATTATTACGGGAGTTGATATTAGCTATACTAGTTGCTACTGCGCGTGTAAATTGCCCCTCTGCTTCTTCTTTTGTTTTCCAGAGTGTTTTTTGCTCTGTGTGTAGTGTTTTGATATGAGTAAGAGTTAGTTCGGAAATTGTTGTGCTATGTTTCGGTAAGTCTGAATAATATTCATCATTTAAGGCTATATATCCAAGAATAATTTCTACTTTTTTATCATATTCTATGTCCTTCAGACGTCCATCAAAGATTAAGGATAATATAAATTGCGCAATTTTTTGCCCCTTTGTTATACTTTCTTCATCTGTAGTTTTAGCTTTGCTTTGAAAGAAAGTAACTTTTTTGTGTTGATGCTCAATAATATCTGAAGGTTGATTAGAGGTCTCATCAAGGTGTTTTTTATGCATTATTGTTAATTGTAATGCTATTTTTTCTGATAAGGCTTCCATAGATTTTTGAGATACTGCTGTGGCTCGTACAAAATTTGTTGCTCTCTCTACTTTGAGCTCATCATCTTTAACTGCAAGGCCGTAGGATATTAAGTTCAACCCTAGTTGAATTGGTAAAGGGGCGTGATCCCCCGCTTTGGATGCTATCCATGAGCCTAAGCCATATTGATTCGAAGCTTGCCCAGCTACTTCTTTAGATAAAACCGCTTGCGATCCAGCATATGTAGCATTTAAAAACATTTGGATTTCATTGCTGAAATTACTTAACCTAGAATCATTTTTGATAGCTTTTTGTATTTCTTCTAAATCATTGTCATTGAAGGCGGTATGTTTATTTATTGCGCGTTGTAATTTAGTTTGATCGTTTAGATATGGTCGGCTATCTATTGCAATTTTTTTATGTATAGCTGACGTTTGTTGCTTGATTGTAGTTAAGCCTTCATCAGCTTTATTTAATTGAGATTTTGTACCAGGAAGAAGAGCAACAGTTACGCTTCTTAGTTCCTTTTCTTGCTGATCTAATAGTACGGCTATACTCTCGTCATCGGGCGTGCTGCTGTCGCTTATGCTTCTTAATCTTCCACCGCTGTGAGCAGACTTAGCTAATTTAAAAATATAATCCTTATATTTTTCTGTACGTATTTCTGTGATTAAGATTTTATCTTCTGTATCAATCTCTATTGGTAATTTTTTGCCTTCAGCGCGTTTAAATCTTGCTAGGGCCTCTTCTTTTCGCCCCAATGCTGCTAATACAACGGTTTGATCGTATAAGGATAATATTTTATGCGCAGCTTTATATTCATGGTCCTGTAATGATCTTTCGAAATAGCTTAGAGCTTTTTCATAATTACCATAACAAGTATATATATATCCTAAAGTCTCATTGGCAACCCCAGCATTTGAATATTTCTCAGCTAGAGTTTTAGCTTCATGCAGCCTTTCATCGTTTTCATCGTTGGCATCGTACATATTATATAAGCATTTTGCTTTATTAGCACTATATAAAGCTAATTCATTGGGGTTGTCAGATGCTAATGAGATCGCTTGGTCAAAAGCTTCAAGTGCGCTTTGACGATTACGAGTGGCATCATCCTCTTGTTTTAAGATATCGTTGGTGTGGGCGATCTTCATGTAATTTAACCCTAGATCATAGTAAGAAAGTGCGGTATTATTCTCTTTCTCATCCTTCATATCTTCCAGACGAAATTTTAGAGCTCCATTAAGATCTCGTTGATATTCCTCTGTTGATGATATTAAATCATTAGTTTTAGGAGCCTTACTATCCTTCATCAAATGCATTATAGATAGGGTTTTGGCAACCATAGATCTTTCATCAGAAGATCTTACCGGATGCTCTTCATCTGTGGACCCGCTTCTTGGTAGTATATTTAAATTACCGCGCTCAGATTCGTGAGAAGGGGAGATGGGTTCGTGATTAGTAAGTTTTTCAATAAAACTTTTACTGGGGCTAGTTGCTTGTTTAATGGGTGGTAACGTTGCTGTTGTTTCTTCAGTATCTATAGTTAACGTTGTAGTTACTAACATTGCTGTGGGTGATGCATTCGTAGCCTTTTTCTTGCTTGTATTTCTAGTAAACATTTCTATTCCTTTATATATAGGTTGTGTGCTTTGATGATATTAGAACAGTAAGGTTTGGCTTTTGCAACTAAAAGGTGAAATATATAGTGTATTTCTTTAACGAATGGAAAAAATGACACATGTTATATTCAATCGTACAATCCCGGAATTGATCGGGGATCTAAGAATTGGCTTCACGAGATTCTGAAATTTTACAGGAATGACTAAGGGGGGCTTTCAACCTCTTAGAGCAGCGCCTTCTCAATAATACTTAGATCTTCAGGGCGGGAGAGGTGGCACCACAGACCATCGTTTAGGGTGCCATAGAGATTATAATCATTATGATAAAATTCTAATAGCGAGAATATCTTTTTAGGGTGATTTGCTATGAGTGAGGTTTTGAATATTTGCGCTCCAGCATGCATATATTGATAATGCTCCAACCCAGCGGGGCGTAATGTAAGCTTGCCCGCCTGGTCCATTTCAAAATCGCCTTTACCAGTATAGCCAAGTGCTTTATTGGTTTGATGTAGCAAAATTAGAAAATCCATGATTTGAGGATCCCATGATTCCTCTAGTTTAGAGAAAAAATCCTGCTCTGAATGGATGATAATATCGCTATTGATAGTGGTGATGTGATCTGAATCGATTAATGATAAAGCGTTTTTTACTCCTCCACCAGTTTCTAGTATAGGGTCTTCATATAATATAGTGATCTTAGGAGCATTAGGATGGGATGCGATAAAAAAGTCAACGGCGGCTTTAATTTGCTCGGCCTTGTAATGACTATTGATGATAATGTGATCAAAGCCATGTTTGATGGCAGCTTCAAGGTTGTAATATAAAATTGGCTTACCATTTATTTTTACCAAGGATTTTGGCATATCTTCAGTAAGATGCCTCATCCTTGTACCAAAGCCTGCTGCAAAAATCATCAAAGTGTTCATAAGGATAATCTTTTGTTGTTCATAAATAGTATCCTATGTTTTTTGAATATTGTAAAGTTAGTTAGGGATTCGAGCCCTTGTTACTTTTAAGTGACTCTAGCAATTACCTACTTTTTTGTTCTTTATTCTTAGGTGCTTTATATTTTTTAGCGCTTGATTTACTTTTGAATGGGTATAATGTATTTGCCAGTGCGCCAAATGCTTTTGCCCGGTTTTTAATTGCTTCAGTTGGTTTTGTATATAATTCTTTTTTTACTTCTTTTGCTGTTTCCTCTTTAATTATTTTTTGTGTTTTGGGGTTTTTTAATTCCTCTTTTGCTACTTTCAATACAGCTTTGATCAAGTAGGCTTTGGCTTGTTGTGCGGTTTTACTTCGAGCTATTTGATTTGCATATCTACGTCCTGTTTCTTTAACATTTTCTGCCCATTTCTCTACTTTCGGTGATCCACCCATTACTTCAGTTGTAACAGCGGCGATTCCTCCAGCGATTGCTCCTATTCCTGATCCAACTAGTGTATTTATAGTCCATACTGCTAGGGAGCTGGGTCCTCCAAAGAAGGCGGCCCCCCCCCCTACCAGCAATGCACCGCCTGCAACCGTTACTATTAATGTTGTGTTCGATATCCCTTTGCTTTCTGTAAGTGCTGTGGTTGGGATGGTAGGTTCGGCAGGAGAAATATTAGAGAGAGGTTTTTGTGTATCTGTAACCTTGACGCTAGGTTTCTTGGTTACTGGTTTGATTAGTGGGGTTTTAACCTTTGTCCCTGTAGCTTTTTTTGGCCCTGGGAAGATTGCAGCAATTTCTTGAGCGCGGTTATTCTTTTGCGGTAGCGCGTTGTTTACTGTTTGAGCAGCCTTGGTGAATCCTTGTCCAACGCGATCTATGATTGGCGCTGTTTCCTTTACTAATGGATTAATTATTTGAGCACTTGTTTTTTCAATGGATTTAGTTGCTTTGTTAGCGGTATCAACAATGGCTGCGTCAGCTTGTCTAGCAAAGCTTTGTGTTTGATGTTCTATTGTTTGAGCCGCTTTGGTAATCTCCTGGTTAGTTTGTGCTATTAGAGGATGAACTTGTGTAGTGATTTTATCTACTTCTTTTTTGAGAGGTTTTGTTATCTCTTTGTTAAATCCTTTTTCTATAGTATTTGCACCTTTCTTGATTTTTTTATTTAGATCTTTAAAGGGATTTTTTGACATATAGAGCTTCGCTTTATGTTATGTGAAAGGATGATTAATCCATATATAATATAAATTATGGCATAGAATGAGGGGTAGGAGCAAATTTAAAGCTTGGTTTAAATAGAATATATTTTCTATTGTAACTCTTCTGCAACGGAAGAAATGATAGGAAGATCAAGGTGATATAGGCGAATCCATTCAAGGATAAGGCGTGCGGATTCTGCTCCTTCTACAAGATATGGATAATTTGCTACGAAATTTTCTTTATCAAAGCTTAAAGCAAATTCATAGCCAAATTTAGTATTGCGCGAGGTTTTGGAATAGCAAGTCAGCAAAAGATCCCCAAGAACCGCTGATTCCAAAATAGTTTCAAAATCACCCCCAAAATGTTTGGATAAAATGAGTATTTCTTTAAAACCTCCGGT
>CAYTBU010000070.1:0-2306 GCA_964436105.1 uncultured Rickettsiaceae bacterium
GGCAACCAAAGATGAAGCAGTCCTAATACCATCTGGAGTATGGGGTAATATGCGCCTAAAACTAATGAAGCATTTTGGGAGTGAGGGTAAAGCCTTAGATGAATCATGGTTTAGCAAACTCTCTGCTGAAGTAGATGAGCAGGAGAGGGTGGTAAGATTAAAAGCACCAACTACTTTTATGAAAGACTGGATCAATAATAAATATGGTTCATTGCTTGATGGGCTTTGTCAAACAGAACAATTAAATTTTTCTGGAGTTCAATAATTTATGATAGGAAAAAGTTTTTTATATGCTAAATTAAAAAATTATTAAAAATAATAATATAAAAAAGCGAATACATGACTTTAGTAGATTATAGAATAGATAAAAATTTATATGCCAATATATATTCAGAGTTAAATATCACCGGTACTATATTTTTAGCTTATAGAGATTTGCCTCAAATTATAAATAAATACATTCTTGATAAAAAAGTATTAGATTACGGGTGTGGAGCTGGTAAATCAACCATGTTTCTCAAATCGCTTGGGTTAGAAGTTGATGGTGTGGATACGAATGAAGAAATGATTAAATCTGCTCTCGTCAATGATTTCACTGGTACATACAAGGTAATAGATAGTTGTGAGATTCCTTCTATAGATCAGAGTTATGATTTAGTTTTTGCTAGCTGGGTATTTATGGAAGTGTCCTCTAAAAAGGCTATGGCTCAAATTATGCAGGAAATATATAGAGTTTTAAGATTTTTATTACCTTAGTTTGTTCCGAGGATTGTTATAATAACGATTGGACTACCACTAATACAAAATTCCCAGAAAATGATAATCTGCAGAGCGGTGATAAAGTTAAAGTATATTTTAAAGACATCGATTTAACCATATTAGATTATTATTGGAAAGATAAGGATTACAAAGAGGTGTTTGCTAAATCTGATCTTCAATTAATTGCATCATATAACCCGATGGGCAGGGAAAATGATGGTTATCAATGGGCAAAAGAAAAAGAATTATCTCCTTACACCATATATATTCTTAAAAAGTAAAATCAATCAAATGGATAAAAACTATGTTTTTCAGAGTTTTTTCTATTGTTACCTGTGCAATAAGCAAGGTTGTCTAGGCTAAATGTTCCGGAAGCAAAAACTAAGGCTATGAATCCTGAATATATCCCAAGGCAAATGCTAGATTCAGACTCTATTAAACTTCAACAGAGTCAAGTATTATTCGCTGATGTTGATACTGTGTTTGGGGAGGAGGTGCTAGAGGTCAGTGACAAGCTGGAAACTGAGAACCATGATCATGAGCTTGGTTTAAATGCGCCCCTAAATAACAACAATGACTCTTCTGTGACACAAGAAGTTTCAATGGAAGGTTTACTTAAGGGTACTAGAGCAGAATATAGGAATTTACCAAAAAACTCAATGGAGGATTCAGCTCCAGAAGAGAAAGTAAAAGATGAAATCTCAGCTAAGAAAGAAGAAGAAAAAAGTGATGAAGAGCTAGAGAAAGATTCTGAAGTAGAAATATCATCATCAATTTAGTTTAGAGGGAATCAATATGAGCGAAGCATCAAACAAAGTAATAGAGACGGAAACAAAACAAGAGCATAGTGAGGTCAAGGCGCTGATTGAAAATCTTGTAAGAACCGTAGACTCATTGAATATAAGAATGGAGCAACATAGTCAGAATTTAGATAACAGCCTTAACCAGTTGAATGAAGAAATTTTTGTTTTAAGTACTTTGCCTCTAAAAGTTGGAGAATATTTGAACCTATTAGTTCCTGCTATTAGTCAGGAATTACATAATCAAGTATTCATAGATTTAGATCGTGGTTTAGAGAAGCGTGGCAAAATTTTAGATGATTTAAACATCAGGGCCGAATCTACTTGTACTAGACTTGAAGTGATGTTGGCGGGGGTAAATAAATTGGTCGAGCAAGCGAAGGGGATTCAAACTAGCCAGTTAAAACAAAAAATCAAAGCTTTTACTATTCTATCATTAGCGATGATCGTTTTAGCTTTAGGCGCGTCCTATATGATGGTGAAGAGTTTGCCAACTAACGTTTGGCTTAGTGCCAAGGGTGATGTGCATATAGACGATAGTTCGGTTGTTGTTAGAAAGTCTGATACTCTAAAGGTATATGAAAATAACAAAATGAAAAACTAGTATCGATATAATCAGAGAGAAGAGTTAGTATTAAGTGATGTTTAAGAATAGTTTTAGGGAGTGACAAATGATTACGATATGCCAATGGAAAACATAAAATTCGTTATTATGATTTTTGTTGCTTACTTCGTGTTAAGCATTTC
>CAYTBU010000070.1:2316-4842 GCA_964436105.1 uncultured Rickettsiaceae bacterium
TGATGCTGCACACTACTATGGGTTACACATCTTTTAGGGATGATGTTCAATTCCTATTGCTTAAGCAAGATTATATTCATAATCCACTTTGGAAAACTGCCTTTTACATTCATGTTTTTTCGGCGGTAATTGCTTTGTTTGCAGGTTTTACCCAATTCTCATCGCAGTTTTTGCAAGAATATCGAAAACTCCATCGATTAGTAGGCAAAATTTATGTTTTGAATATTTTATTGGTCAATGCCCCTGTCGGTATGATTATGGCGCTATATGCAAATGGAGGACTTCTTGGTAAAACCGCATTT
Organism: uncultured Rickettsiaceae bacterium; assembly: GCA_964436105.1. Lineage (GTDB taxonomy): Bacteria > Pseudomonadota > Alphaproteobacteria > Rickettsiales > Rickettsiaceae > JAGOJE01. The sequence continues at coordinate 2,619 of CAYTBU010000070.1, forward strand.
GTATTGCTTGATATTCTATGGTTTTGGTTTACATATAAGGCGGTTATTGCTGCTAAAAAAAGAGATTTTGTTAGTCATAGAAATTATATGATTCGTAGTTATGCTTTGATGTTTTCTGCAATTACACTCAGAACTTGGAAAATTATTCTATCTCAAAGTTTTGACATTGAGCCCTCTCAACTTTACATTATTTATTCATGGATGGGGTTCGTGCCCAACTTATTAATTGCGGAATGGTACGTTCGTTTTGCAAGAAAGCGGCACAATCAACGAGCAAAGGTGAGGCCCATAATGCCCAGGATATAGAAGCATGCAAAAACAATAGCGATAAAGCTCATTATGAAGATAAGAAACCCCACTAAGGCTCTTGCTTTTCTGACTTTGGTTAATATCGCCTTCGAAATCATCGTTGCGCCGATGAGGGCAATAGCATAAGGCGCAAAAATCGCAAAAGCGAATAACAATAAATCCATAATGTCTCCAAACATTATATTGTAGAGATTATATATAAAATCGATTAGATGAACAATAGTTTGTTATCTTATCTGTCGGTCACCACCTCCAAAAATAGAAGGGGCTTTACGTGGTATCGCTATAATAAAAAGTTGGTTTAATATTGCCCAGTTATCCGGAAGGACTCATAACGATTTATCTATAATTTATCAATCAAATTTTCTTTGACTTTTTGGTATGCAGCCATTGGACTAAACATTTCAACTCCGTGAGGGAGTAGGGCAACCATATCTCCGCAAAACTCCCTGTTCTTTAGTTTTGCTTCCATATTAGCTAAGAATAACTTCTGAGTAACGTTATGACCACTAAATTGCATATACTCCTTGAAGCAAGATACAATAGCCGCATGATCCAAATTTACTATTTTTGTGATAGCGAGATGAAGATCGTATAGATCTCTTCCTTTACGCCTCTGGTAAAGGGCGCGCATCTTGGTAGCAAGTAACTCCTCTATTTTGAACGTCAGAATGTTTACTTTACCCTCTGCCCACGATGAATTTGAGGTAAACTCATAATCATGGAGTCCTAAAACAGTAAAATGTTCTCTAGTGTTTATTTCTATTTTAAGCTTGAGAGGAAAGCCGTCATCGCTTATAGTTTTATAGGTCAAAGTTACTAGACCTTCTGAAAAACTTCTAGCAGGCACCCCCATCCATGAATCCATTACGCTTCTTATCAAGTCTATTGTAGCGCCAATCTGCGTTGCGGTGATTTGCACCAAATCTATATCCTCAGAATAACGAGAAGGTGGATAGAAGAAAAGTTTGTTTAAGGCCGTGCCACCACGAAAAGCTAAGGATGCCCGTAATTCAGGAATTGCAAATATTTGTAGCAAAGCCTTTGTTATGATCAAATCTTGCTCAACTTGTTTTGGTTGCTGCCAAGGGGCATATTTTGCCCATTCTAGTATAAAGCTTCTAGGTATCATTCTTATTCAATCTCCAATGAGTCATTAATTATCACTTTCCAGCGTAAATTTACTTCCCCCACCTTTGTATTAAAATCAGGGCACAGTTCTATATTTTGCAATTTCCTATGAGATAGTACTTTTTCAATTATAGACGCTAGCTTAGGAAAGCATGTAAGCTCTAAGAGAAAGCCTAGCCTTTGCAACACTGAATTTGTTGGCTCATTTTCAGCCACCTTCTTTAATGAATCTTGCGAGCATTCTGGTGCTAAATCTTTGATTACAGTAGTAACATTACTCATATAGCCACTTGCTACATAAAAACGTAATAAATCAACAAGGGTTTGTGCTTTGCTTGCGATATTGCAATAGCCGGTTGGCACAGTAATTTGCTCCTTGATGGCATCCTTACAGTGATTATAGCAGTGGAATTCTATTTTACCTCTGCTCAGCGTAACGTTTCTAATTTTTTTAGAAGTAATTACCTGAAAAGACATGGGTGATTGATGCGAAGCTCCGTGGATGGAAGCTGCACTGAGTAACCCTATGTAATAATTTAGACCTAAATGTTTCATCAACGGATCAATAATCCATTGTGGAGGTAATGCACCAAAGTTTCTATATTCCGCTGAGACGATCATGTAGAATCCAGACATCAAACGTACTATAACTCCTTTTTTGGAAAGCCTGTATGCTTGAAACTGAAACTGACTTTGAGTTAGTCCAAGTGAGGTCATAGCGCTATCCTTAGTAAAGTGGTATTTACCATCGGAAAGTAGTCTATCTATATATTCGTGTAAGTAT
>CAYTBU010000071.1:0-4735 GCA_964436105.1 uncultured Rickettsiaceae bacterium
TAATAAAAAGCGAAGTATGCACAAGAAGAGACCCCGACTTAGTTTGGGGTTTTTTGTTTGTTAAAACAACCATCTTTTTATTAGTCCTTCAAAATATCTAATAATATTTTCGCGCAATATGCCAAATGTTATTCTAGAAAACCACATTACCAAAATCACTATTATACTGCTATATAATATATCCGCCGGATAATGCATAGCTAGGGTAATGCGCGATAACGCGACAAGCATAATTACAAGTGTGCTTAGTATTTTTATCCAGTGGTTAAGATATCGCCAGGATAAAGCGCCAATTATTAGAGCGAGCCCAGTATGCGCGCTTGGGAAGCTCGATAGGCATCTTTCATGGGTGACCAGTGCGATTGTTGTAAAGCTCCCATCAGGCAAAGAACAAAAGGGCCGTGGTAAATTAATTGAAAATTTTAATATTGCAAAAACGATGCCAAAAAAAGCATAGCAAGTACCAATATAGACTAGTGTATTATAACGCCTATGAAACTCGCGATCAAAGTCCGATTTTGGTGTTATTTTAAGCTGGTAATATTGATGGAGGCACAGGATTAAATAACAAATAGCAAAATTCTCTATTTGAAAGAGGGAGGATAATATTTTAAGTGCTTCCGGAATATAGCCATAATTACTTAAATGATTCAAATAATAAAAAATTATTTTATTATAAACTCCCCAATCGTAAAAAACTTCTTTCATTATACTAGTCATTTTGATTTATTTATCCTATAATATTGCGTTATCAGAATGGGATCAATAAGGATCTGCTCTACAATGGACAAAATATGCCAAGATTACAAATATTAGGATGTGGTTCTTCGTGGGGGGTGCCAGTTGCAAGCTGTAAATGTGATGTATGTTTATCTGATTCTCCTTTTAACAAAAGAAATCGCAGCTCGCTTTTAATTAGTGATGAAGCGACTAACATTCTAGTTGACTGTGGATTTGATATCAGGCATCAGTTGCTGAAATACGACATCTGCAAAATTGATGCTGCTATTTTAACTCATGATCATGCGGATCATGTCAGTGGTCTGGATGAGCTCAGGGTTTTTAAGATACTGCATGGAATTGTGCCTGATTTATATAGCGATACTGGTACATTAAATGTAATAATGGAAAGATTTGCATATTTATTTGACTCAAAGCTATTTACCCCTAAAGCAATTGATTTTTATAGCAAATTAAAAATCAATGATATTGAATTGCAATTTTTTAAGCAAGATCATGGCGTGATGGATAGTTTGGGTTTTCGCATCGGTGATGTTGTTTACAGTAATGATTTAATTGATTATCCTCAGCAGTCAAAGCAATATTTAAAAAATTCCAGAATATGGATTATGGATTGTATTGATTATAAGTCTACTTTGACTCACTGTGGGCTTGATAGGGTGATGAAGTGGAAACAAGAATTTTCTCCGCAAAAAATCTATCTTACTAATCTGAGCCATGATTTAGACTATTTTGAGCTTAAGTCTAAATTACCTTCTGATATTGAACCAGCTTATGATGGACTTGTGATTGAGATTTAAAGGGGGTACTTTTAAAGGTCCCTAATAAAACCCCTTGCCAAGATGACGAAAAATCAGTATAGTCCGTCAAATTCTAGTATATATTGATTTAAAATTGCGGTTATTCTTGACGCGGTGAAAAGTCTGTATTATTATGCCTGTCCTTATGTCTAGAGTATAAATTTTTAAGATATTTGCTTATTAGGAGTAATATTGAATGCCAACAAATAATCAATTAGTACGCTTCGGTAGAAAACCAAAGGTACAAAAAACAAAATCCCCAGCTTTGAAAAGCAATCCTTTTGCAAAAGGTGTGTGTGTTGTAGTGAAAACTGTAACACCTAAGAAACCTAACTCTGCGCTTCGTAAGATGGCAAGAGTGCGCTTAAGTAACGGATATTATGTTAATGCTTACATTCCGGGTGAGGGGCACAATCTTCAGGAGCACTCTACTGTGTTGATTCGCGGTGGTAGAGTTCCCGATCTTCCGGGTGTGCGTTACCACATCGTTCGTGGTGCTTATGATACTCAAGGTGTCAAAAATCGTAAACAAGGCCGTTCTAAATACGGTGTAAAACGTCCTAAATAAATAGTAGAGAGATAACATGTCACGTCGTCACGCCGCAGAAAAGAGAGAAATTACCCCTGATGTAAGATATAAAAGCATCATGGTAGCGCGTTTTATTAATAGTCTTATGAAAGAAGGTAAAAAAGCTTTAGCTGAAAAGATTCTATATAGTGCTTTTGAAAAAATTGAAAAAAAGCATAAATTAGATCCAATCGAAGCTTTTAATTCAGCAATGACTAACGTCAGGCCTTATTTAGAGGTTAAGTCTGTTCGTGTTGGTGGTGCGAATTATCAAGTACCTTCTCCTGTAAGTGAAATTCGTAGTATTGCTCTTGCGATTCGTTGGTTAATTGCTGCGGCAATGAAGCGTTCTGAAAAAACAATGATCGATCGTCTAGCTGAAGAAGTATTCGAGGCGGCAAATAGTCGTGGTGCTTCTGTGAAGAAACGTGAAGATACTCATAAAATGGCTGAAGCTAATAAAGCCTTTGCTCACTTTGCTACAGGTAATAGGTAATATATGTCTAAGAATAAACTTGCATTATCAGATATACGTAATATTGGTATTTGCGCGCATATTGATGCTGGTAAAACCACTACTACTGAGCGTATTCTTTATTACACGGGTAAGTCTCATAAAATAGGTGAGGTCCACGAAGGTGGCGCAACTATGGACTGGATGGAACAAGAGCAAGAGCGTGGTATCACTATTACTTCTGCTGCTACAACTTGTTTTTGGAATGATAAACGTATTAATATTATTGATACTCCAGGTCACGTTGACTTTACTATTGAAGTAGAAAGATCTATGCGTGTTCTTGATGGTGCTATTGCTGTGTTTGATGGTGTTGCAGGTGTTGAGCCACAATCTGAAGTTGTATGGCGTCAGGCTGATAAATATAAAGTACCTCGTATGTGCTTTGTTAATAAAATGGATAGATTAGGTGCTAATTTCTTCCGTTGCGTTGATATGATGGTTGACCGTCTTGCTGCTGTTCCTTTAGTAACTCAGCTTCCAATCGGAAGTGAAGAGTTGTTTGTTGGTGTGGTAGATCTTATTAAGATGAAAGCAATCATTTGGAAAGATGAGAGTCTTGGTGCTGAATTTAGTTATGAAGAAATTCCGGCAGATATGAAAGATCAAGCCGAGGATTATCGTGCTCGCCTTGTTGAAACTGCTGTTGAAGTTGATGATGAATTGCTAGAAAAATATTTATCTGGCGAAGAAATTTCAGAAGATGAAATTAAGAAATGTATCCGCAGGGGTACTATTGCAGCAACTTTTGTGCCTGTTCTTTGTGGTAGTGCGTTTAAAAACAAAGGTGTGCAACCTTTGCTTGATGCGGTTGTGGATTATTTGCCATCACCATTAGATGTTCCAGCTGTTAAGGCTATTGATGCTAAAACTGAGCAAGAAATTGAGCGTCCAATTTCAGTAGATGAGCCATTTGCAGGTCTTGCATTCAAAGTAATGAACGATCCATTCGTAGGGTCTTTAACTTTTGTGCGTGTTTATTCTGGTAAACTTCAGGCTGGTAGCATGGTAGTTAATACCGTAAAGGATCAAAAAGAGCGTGTGGGTCGTATGCTTATGATGCATGCTAATGATCGTGAAGATGTAAAAGAAGCGTCGGCCGGGGAAATTGTAGCTTTTGCTGGTTTGAAAAATACTACTACTGGTGAAACTTTATGTTCGCCAGAGAGTCTGATAATTTTAGAGCGTATGGAGTTTCCAGAGCCAGTTATCGAGCTTGCTATTGAGCCTAAATCTACTGCTGATCAGGAAAAAATGGGCTTTGCTTTATCTCGTCTTGCTGCTGAGGATCCGTCTCTTAGGGTTTCTAGTGATCAAGAATCAGGTCAAACTGTTATTAAAGGAATGGGTGAACTCCATTTAGAAATCATCGTTGATCGTATGAAGCGTGAGTTTAAAGTTGAAGCTAACGTTGGTGCTCCGCAAGTGGCTTATCGTGAAACAATCACTAAAGCTTATGAAGTTGATTATACTCATAAAAAGCAAAGTGGTGGTGCGGGTCAATTTGCTCGTGTTAAGATATTGTTCGAGCCACAGGCTCCTGGTTTAGGGTTTGAATTTACTTCTAAAATCACTGGCGGTTCTGTTCCTAGAGAATATATCCCAGGTGTGGAAAAGGGTCTTGAAGCTATTCGTGATAGTGGCGTGATTGCTGGTTATCCTATGATTGATTTTAAAGCTACTTTAATCGATGGTGCTTTCCATGATGTCGATTCAAGCGTGTTAGCATTCGAAATAGCTGCTAAAGCTGCCTTCCGCGAAGGTATGCCAAAAGCTGATCCACGCTTGCTTGAGCCTATTATGAAAGTAGAAGTTGTGACTCCAGATGAATATATGGGTGATATCATTGGTGACTTAAATAGCCGCAGAGGTCAAATGCAAAGCATGGATCCTCGTGGTAATGCGCAAGTGATTAATGCTAATGTTCCTTTGGCGGAGATGTTTGGTTATATCAACACTTTGAGATCTATGTCTCAAGGTCGTGCGCAATATAGCATGACATTTTCACATTATGATCAAGTGCCACCTCATGTGGCTGATAATATAAAATCTAAAAAATAGGAGAAGAACAGATGGCAAAAGCAAAATTTGATAGGTCAAAGCCGCACTGTA
>CAYTBU010000072.1:0-4596 GCA_964436105.1 uncultured Rickettsiaceae bacterium
AATTTCTAATTTAGGCATTTTAGATTTAAAGCCAGCATGCACTAATTGAGCTACTTCTCGGCCATTAACCGGTTTGTTTCCTCGTATAACTACCGGCAATGAGTAATCCGTACCTAAAATCTCACGTGCAATCTCGTAATCTTCCACACTGGCTTTTTGAATCATATCTAAGTTAAATTTTTCGGAGCCATTTACCACTACTAACTTTCTAGCACCCTGCTTGTCATAAGCAATTTTAGCAGCTAAAAACATTTTAATTGCAGAAGGTAGCACACCACCATGCGCAATAATAAGATCTGCCTTCTCATCACTATTTATAGCAGAACGATGCAGTTTGCGAAGTACAGCTGTGCCCGCAGCTACTCGCTCGCTTTTGGCTAAATCTTCTTCACTGGCTCCATGGCGCCATTCTTTGTTAAACCAACTTTTTTGAGTTGCTTCAACCGCATCTTTTAAGAAAACTTGTTCTTTTTTATCTGTAAATAATCCATCATTAGATAAAAGCGATTTTACATCGCTATTCACACATACCTTACCATCAGAACTAGTAACAGTTAATTTTCTGGCAATTTCATCACCAATATTGGCAAAAGCAGACACACCGATAAATAGACTAGATAAAATAATACGCTTCATGTAGTTTAGGCTTCTTTAAATTAACATAAATTTTGAACGATCTAATCTTAAGATCATTTCTTACAAAATTCAATTTTAACTTTGGTCACTAGGACAGATAAACATGATTAATTATGATAGTTCAGAATCTTTACGAACTACAACTGCACTTGTGGCCGTTACTCTAACCCCAGAACCTTCATCATATTGCACAACGACACTGTCTGGCATCTTGTCAATCAATGTACCAGTCTCGGGGCCAAAAAAATTATATTTATCACACACGGCCCTAAGGTGAGAAATGTGTTCATCTCGCTCCAAATTCATCCTATAATCTGCAGGATCAGTTTCGATATCATTCACCCACACATGTACTAACCCACCATCGGGCTTAGCCATTGCCCCTCGATATAGATAAGGCTCTTTAATAAGCTTATAAGGTGGCAAATCCGAAAATTTTGGGAAAATTGACCAATAATTAGAGTTTTTTTTGAATTCTGAGATAAACTTTCTCTCAACTTTAAACTGGTCACCAATAACTATAGGTGGTTCTTTTTCTGGGACACATGATTCCTTCGATTTGCCAAATTTGCGTACTAGAAGCTTTGCAACCGGCCTTTCACAATCATCGCAAGCAGAAGACTTTCTCGTATGAAAAAACTTATAACCCGGCCTACGACAAAACAAGCACGCTATAAAACGTTCCGGAAAATTGTCAAATTCACAGTCACTACAAAATCCTTCTTTTGTATATTCAGCAAAAGGATGACCAACCATACCACATCTTTTCTTGTTAACACAACCCACCATTCCGCTATGTCCTACCGCAGACGGCGTCCATTCATCGCGATAAGGATATCCAGCGACTGCAGATGGTACCCCAAGTTCGTCTATCAAGCTTGCACTGAAATTTCCTGATGAATCTCGCGTTGACATAGCTTTACCTGAATCAGTGGGCTTTGGCTCAGAACAATTAAGTGGGATAGAGCTACTTAGAACAATTGCCCCTAGAAATAACATTATTTTGTTTTTTAACATAGTTTATATCTCTCTTTTACGACTTGACCAAAAATATATTACCCAAAAAAGCTAATACTCGTAAATCAAATTTTTTATATAATAAATTCCCTAATTTTATCCAGCAAATAAAAGTATATTTTATTTTTTAAAATAAATCAGGGCGCTCTTTAAGAAGTAACTTAAAAACCATACGCGCTTCTTGTTCATTCAGTAAAGTAGCATCTAAGTCATACACTTGCCAACGCGCCAGCCATTTTTTACCAAAGTAAGCTTGAGGATCTTTTAAATCCATACTCAAGGCGCAATCTCTATTTTTATCATGATACGTAAACGTATTAATTTTTTTTACTTGTGACCAAGCCAAAAAGCCATATCGTGTATCTTCAATACCCTCGTGCGAGATAGTGACAATAGTACCGACTTTACGAAGCTTAATCAGATTATTAGCAATCGCCATCAGCCCTAATATAGCCACAAATCCCAATAACAAAATTTTAGACATGAGAAATTCTACTGCAGAATTAGCCGCCATCCACTGATATGATAACACGCTGCATACCAATAACACGATACTAGCACTCAAAATATTTTTAAAAAGTTGTGACCGATGATAATAAAGTTTAATATATTCCATATTTATTTTAAAAAACCTAATTAACTATATGTTTTGAATCCACATGCTATTAAATACTACCACTGATTTATTAAAGCATCTATGGCAAAGAAAGACATTCTTCTCTAAAATGCTAACCTTTAATTAGGCTAGCATTTAGACAGGAAAATCTTATGAAACTTATCCATACAACTACTAAAGCCTCTCACTATAATAAAGCGGCCAAACACTATGATGAATTTAACGAAGAAAATTCTAAAACAATCAACCTAACGCTGGAAAAGATTCTAAAAAATCACCAAGTCAAAACTGTACTTGATCTCTCCTGCGGCACAGGCTCGCAAGTTTTTTGGCTGACCAAAAATGGTTATGACGTAACCGGAGTAGATATTAGCAGTATGATGCTCAAAGTCGCAAACAACAAAGCCAAACAAGCAATGCTAGCTATAAAATTGGTAGAAGGTGACATGCGAAATTTTTACGTAGGTAAATTTGATGCAGTGATCACTATATTTAATTCAGTAGGCCATCTTACTAAGTTAGATTTCGAAAAAAGCATGCGCAATATTAATAGTAACTTAAAGGCCGGCGGCTTATATATTTTTGACATATACAATTTAGATTATTTATTAAAAGATGACCATATTACTACGCTCACTCTTGATTTACAAAAAATGGTCGGTGGCACTAAAATTCGTGATATTCAATATAGCACTCTGAGCGAAGACGGCATTTTGGCTACTTATACAATTTCGCAAGTGCAAAAAGATGGCGAGAAAACGCAAACATCAACAAGCTCTCAAACATTACAAATTTATAATACAGATCAACTTAGCGATATGTTAGCCAGAAATGGATTTGCAATTCTTGAGCAACTAGCGATTGATGGGTCACAATTTATTAAAGATAAAACTGTTCGAATACTCACCATTGCTAAAAAAATATAATAAGTTCTTTATTCACCCGCACTAGCCGCTCTAGCACTTTCTAGTTCCCTAATTTTACTTTTAAGTAATGAAACAATAGCTGGATTAGGTACAGTAACCATGAAACCACCTGAACCTTGCATGCAGGTAATAGCATTAACATTATATTTATAGGTATCATCTTTCATAACCGTTGTGTGGGTAGTATGTTTACTTGTCCAGCTATCTTGGCTCGCTACAAAGCACCTAACTTTTTCATCATAAACCACCCTTGCTTCTCCCCGCACTTCTTCTTTACCAAAGTCTTTAGGCTCAATACCAGACAATTTCAAGCCTATATCCTGAGAGAGTTTTAATAACTGGCTTAGGCTTTTTTCAGTGATACTATCTTTTTTTTCCAAAGCGTGACTAAAGCTACTTATTATCATTGCGCTAAATATAGTTATCTTAAATATCATAAATCCCACCTTGTTATTAAAACGAATTATTGTCTAAGTTATTTTCTACTTTTTCTGAAGTTCATCAAGCAACTTAATCGCGGTAACGCCATTTTTATTAACATGATGAAAATCAATTCCTGGAGTTTGTAAAAGTGTTTCTACAATCTTTTTGCTATTTAAGCAATTGTTATATTGATCATTTCTACCGGAAATATACGTAGTTTGTATATATTTTAAAGCAACTATCAGCGGCGTATCGCCATTGTTATTAGCATAGTTAACATCAATTCCTGGAGCTGTTAAAAGAATTTGCACAACATCAAAGTCATGTTTTTGTATAGCTAGTATAAGAGCTGTATCGCCGGTTTTGTTAGCATGATTAACATTGGCTTTTGCTTTTAAAAGATCTTGTATAACTTCCATTCTATACTTCTTGTAAGCTTCTGTTGCTTTATAAAGAGAGTATTCTATAAGACCAATAAGAGCCGTCTTTCCATACTTGTCTGCATAATTAACATTAGCACCTAACTCCATAAGCTCTCTTACCACATTTGCATTGCCCTTTTCTGCAGCCTGAACAAGAGCTATACCACGGGACTTCTTGTTATTACAAAGTTTGCACTTCTCTGAATTTACAAATAAACAGCTTAGATGGCTTATTATTCCTAATTTAGGATCGGCTTGCACAAGCTCTCTTACCACATTTTCATAACCTGCTTGTGCAGCTAAAATAAGAGCTGCATTGATATCATCATTTTCAGCTTTTACTTTTAGTTCCTTTACAATATTTATATAACCCTTCTTGGCAGCATACTCTAGAAGTGTAGTAGTAATATCAACATCCCAATCACGAATACCAGCACCGTAAGTAATCTTTTGATTACCATTAGCCCCTGCCCGTAAAAGCTCTCGCACCTCTTCAGAAGAACGGTTTTTTACAGCTACACTAATCTCGTCATTTAATTCATTTACCGACATTTTT
>CAYTBU010000073.1:0-4550 GCA_964436105.1 uncultured Rickettsiaceae bacterium
TATAGCCCACATAAGAGCGGTCATGTCATTTGCATCTTGCGCACCAACATTAGCCAAACCGCCTTCTACTAAAGTCTTAGCAAGATCTGAATTATTTTCCTTAGTCGCGCGCATGAAAATGACTTGATAATCTACTTCTGCAAGGGTGCGACCTAAAGGGGCTATAACCTCATTAGTTTTAGCTTCTATTTCATCAGGATTGGACATCTCACGAATTGCTTCATAAACTAAAGTATTAAGATCGAAGCATGTTTTTTTTGCACTTAATGATGAAGGCATTATCTCTTCGAGTTTACGTTTGGTCATAGTATCGCCACAATTATATTAATTTATATTAAGTATGTTATACTATATCCTTGCGTTTGTCAAAAAGAAAATGCCCCTAGTAAAGTCGGTCTTTTTGGCGTTGATGCATGAATCATGGATCTATGATAATATTTAATGCTTTACTCTTAAGACAGTATCAGAATCGAAAATTTTAATTAAAATCCTACCGTTTTTCAGGGAGGGGTACCATAGCACTTGACTCTTAAGACAGTATCAAGGCATCGCTCTATGAGATAATATATCGTGACTACACTATCTAGGCCATTTGTAACTTAGTTGGTTAGAGGTATCAAGCACTATTCAGCTGCATTTTTTCCTTTTCCAATTCGCATAGACAGACTGGCCGAGACAAATCTTTCAAGGTCGCCATCTAGCACTCCTTGAGTATCTGATGTTTCAACATCTGTACGTAAGTCTTTGACCATCTGATATGGTTGCAGTACATATGAACGAATTTGGTGCCCCCAGCCATTTTCAGTTTTATTGCTATTATCACTTTGCGTTGCGGCTTCGCGCTTTTTTAGTTCTAAATCATATAAACGTGCTTTAAGCATAGTCATCGCTTCAGCTTTGTTTTTATGTTGAGAACGACCACTTTGACAGGCAACCGCGATATTGGTTGGTAAGTGGGTAATTCTAACAGCAGAATCTGTGGTATTGACGTGTTGTCCACCAGCGCCAGAGGAGCGATAGGTGTCAATCCTAAGGTCTTTATCTTCAATTACAATATTAATGCTATCATCGATTTCTGGGCAGACCCAGGCGCTTGCAAAGCTAGTCATTCTTTTGCCGGCGGCATTAAATGGAGAAATGCGTACCAAGCGATGCACCCCAGATTCAGTTTTGAACCAACCATAGGCTTGGAAGCCAGTGATTTTAATCGCGCAAGATTTAATCCCAGCATCTTCACCAGATACCATATTGATAATTTCGGCTTTCATGCCCAGTCTTTCCGCAAAACGTAAATACATGCGCATCATCATTGAAGCCCAGTCGTGGCTTTCAGTGCCGCCAGCACCTGCGTTAAGCTCTAGGAAGCAGTTGTTACTATCAGCTTCACCAGAAAATAAGCATTCAGTTTCGAATTTTAATCCAGTAGCAGCTAGTTTCTTTAAGGTTAACTCAACTTCATCTAGCATAGCATCATCATTTTCAGCATCTGCCATCTCAGCAAGATCCATATTATCCTGCAACGAATTTTTGATTGTGAGGTAACTTTTAATGCTATTTTCAACTAGGCTCTTTTCTTTGAGCAAAATCTGCGCTGCTTGAGGATTGTCCCATAATTTTGGATCTTCAGCCTTTTCGCTTAATTCGGCTAATTTTTTCTTTGCGGCGTCAAGGTCAAAGATACCTCGCAAGCAAATCTAATGATTGTTCAATTTGGGCTTTGTAGTTTTCTATCTGAGCACGCATTTTCTTCTATTCCTTAGCATAATTTTGTTGTATGTTTGCAGGGATTATAGCAAATCTCTTTAAAAATAGCAAAAGTAATAAAGACTTATGAAAGACTTATCGCACATTAGAAACTTTTCAATTATCGCCCATATTGATCATGGTAAATCGACCTTAGCTGATCGGTTGATTGAATTTTGTGGCGGCCTGGAATCACGCGAAATGAGCGCTCAGGTGCTAGATTCTATGGATATTGAAAAAGAGCGTGGCATTACGATTAAAGCTCAAACTGTAAGGCTTTCATATAAGGCGAAGAATGGTGAAACTTACCAGCTTAATTTGATGGATACTCCGGGGCATGTTGATTTCTCTTATGAAGTAAGCAGGTCACTTGCTGCTTGCGAAGGGTCTCTTTTGGTTGTTGATGCTAGCCAGGGCGTGGAAGCTCAGACTTTAGCAAATGTTTATCAAGCAATTGAGAATAATCATGAGATTGTTCCAGTGCTGAATAAAATTGATTTACCAGCTGCGGAGCCCGATAGAGTAAAAGAGCAAATTGAAGAAGTGATTGGTATAGATGCTTCTGATGCAGTGATGATTTCGGCTAAGAGTGGCATTGGTATTGAAGATGTTCTAGAGGCAATTGTTCATCGTCTTCCTGCGCCAAAAGATCAGGAAGAGCAGACTTTGCAAGCTTTGTTAGTAGATAGTTGGTATGATGCGTATCTTGGTGTGGTGATTTTACTTCGCGTTATGCATGGCACCCTTCGCAAAGGGATGAAAGTAAAAATGATGGCCGCTGGGGTGAGTTATGTGGCTGAAAATGTTGGTTATTTCTCGCCAAAGAGAGTGGTCTCTGGAGTACTCGAGACTGGTGAGATAGGTTTCTTCACGGCTTCAATCAAGCAAGTTGCGGATTGTAGAGTAGGGGATACTATTACGGATGATAAAAATCCATCTACTATTCCTCTTAAAGGGTTTAAGCCTAATTTGCCTGTAGTATTTTGTGGATTATATCCAGCTGATGCCTCTCAATTTGAGATTTTAAAGGACTCTCTTGCAAAGCTTCGTCTTAATGATTCTAGTTTTGATTTTGAAATGGAAAGTTCAACCGCATTAGGCTTTGGTTTTAGATGCGGTTTCTTAGGATTGCTACATTTAGAAATTGTACAAGAGCGTTTAGAGCGTGAATTTGATTTGGATATGATCACCACTGCGCCAAGCGTGGTATATAAAGTTCATATGAATGATGGCACGATGCTTGAAATTCATAATCCAGCCGAGCTTCCAGATGTTCAGCATACTGATTTTATCGAAGAGCCTTGGATTCGTGCAACCATTATGGTGCCAGATGAGTTTTTGGGACCGATATTATCATTATGTACAGATAAACGCGGAATTCAAATTGAACTTACTTATGTTGGTAATCGTGCGATGCTTATTTATAAGCTGCCGCTTAATGAGATAGTTTTTGATTTTTATGATCGCTTAAAGTCTTGTTCGAAAGGTTATGCAAGTTTTGATTGGCAGATGGATGAATATGCGCAAGGCGACTTAGTGCATCTGCGTATTTTAGTGAATTCTGAAAATGTGGATGCTCTATCGACTATTGTGCATAAATCAAGAGCGGAATATCGTGGACGCGAGCTTTGCAAACGCCTGCAAGATTTAATTCCACGTCAATTATTCCAAATTGCTATTCAGGCGGCAATTGGTGGCCGTATTATCGCTCGTGAGACTGTTAAAGCTATGCGTAAAGACGTTTTGGCTAAATGCTATGGCGGTGATATTAGCCGTAAGCGTAAGCTGCTTGAGAAACAAAAGGCTGGTAAGAAGCGTATGCGTAATATTGGCAATGTTGAGATCCCTCAATCCGCCTTCATCGCAGCACTTAAACTAGGTGATGAGTAGGAGGGTGAACGCCGTCACCTGCGCGGAGCGTTAGCTCTCTCTCGTCATTACGAGGAGGCTATTTTAGCCGACGTAGTAATCCAGTTCATATAATCATTATTTTTTCTGGATAACCACGGCGCATACGCGCCTCGCCCGTGACGGGGTTTATTAGAGTTGATCCGCTGAATAAACGTCTTCGCCCACAATTTTGCTCTCTGCCCACTCTTGCGCCGCATTTGGATCTGTTACTATAACACCACCTATTTCTTTATATTCACCTAAATATAAGAGGGATATTTTTTTTGCTTCATCCAGTGCTAATTGATATTTGATTAGATCATATCTTTGAGTTATGGAATAAGTAGAGATAGCTTTATCCACTTGCTCAGCAGTGAGTTTATCCAAATTACTTACTAAGTTTTCAATTTGTTCTTTATTCCAAATTGTTACATAGCTTAGTTTTGGTAAGTTTTCCTCTTTGATATTCTCCAGAGCATATTCTAATAATTTAGGACTGCGTGTTAGTAGTTTTGTTAAGAATTGATTAGCTATTACTTTTTCGGTTTGCTCTGCAGTGAGTGTTTTTAGATTGCTCGCTAAGTTTTCAATTTGTTCTTTCTCCCAAACCGATATCTCACTTAGTTTCGGTAAGTCTGTGTCTTGGATGTTCTCTAGAGCGCATTCTAACAACTCAGGATTTAGTGGGAGTAGGTTTTTTAAGAAATTACTAGATAAGATTTTATTTCTTTGTTCTGTTGTTTGAGTGTCAAAATATGCTTTATTCGTTATATACGAATCTCATGCGCCCCAGGTACCAGTATGGGGTTCCATTATTTTTAATAATTCTATAAAATAAAGAGCATTAGTATCGCTTGCAATAGCAATAGTTTCTAGTAGGGAAGAATCAAATTTTTTTTACGCGTCTTCAATTTCTT
>CAYTBU010000074.1:0-4350 GCA_964436105.1 uncultured Rickettsiaceae bacterium
AGAGAGTGTAGAAAGTGTGGGTGAAGAGTTTTTATCTACAGCCGAAGTAGAGGCAATGCGTGCACAATGTCAAGAATTGAAAAACGATATAACAGAGTATGTGCCTACATGGATGGTAACGGGCGCAGCGGCCTTAGGAGGACTAGCGTGTATTGGTTCCGGTATTGCTGTAATTATTATAAATAAAAACCCACAAGCTGCAACAGGATTACTAACTACAGGCACTGGACTTTTATCACTAGCCATTGCTGGCACGGCATCTGGGTCCAAACCGGAAAAAGCAGTCGATAAAGAGTCAGCTACGGAGCAAACTAAATCAAAAAATGAGATTCCGGAAAAAAGCGAAGCTAAAGCAAAAACTGGTGAAGATAGTTTAAGCACTCTTGTAGATACAGCGAAAGAAGTTTGGGCAACAGGCAAGAAAGTTATAGAAGCAGGTCCTATAATTTCTTCTACATTAACTGAAGCAATGAACCTACTAGGTCATCATGAAGAGTACATTGATAGTCAAGATGCATAAAAACAATACATAAATTAAGTTGGAGATAGTATGTCGAAGCAATATTCCAGTGAAGAAGTCATAAGTTTTATGAAACCTATTAGAAATAATTATGAGCTGTTTAAAAATGGTGTAAAAGGGCACATTTCTAATGAGATAGTGTTACTTCTTGGCAGTACTGGGTGTGGAAAGAGTACTATTATGAACCTACTAGCGGGCCAACGAATGGAAATACTCGAAATCAATGGAGATATAAGGCTAGATGTTGTTCATAAAGATTATGCTGGTATCATAAGAGCCGATCAGTTTGAACCAATGAGTATTGGGCATAGTGGGGATTCTGAAACAAACTTTCCAAATTATGTTATGACAGCGAACAAACAATTTTGGGATTGCCCTGGTTTTGGTGACACTAGAGAACCTGACGTTGAAATATCAAATAATTCGTATATTAACTATCTTTTAAAGCAGGTAATGTATCCTACTCAAAGCGAAAATAACAACCAAGGGATTAGAGGAGTACAATTACTCATTGTGCAAAGTTATAGTAGTACACTAGATGAAGGTGGTAAAGCATTTCGTGAGACTATAGAAAATATATGTCAAATGTTTCCACAAGTAAGTACTGAAAATTTAGTGCAGGCTTCTACTTTTGTTTTTACTAAAGTAGGGCAGCGTGAACCAAAAGGAGAAAAATATCTAGCTAATATACTGAAAAGGGTCAGTGTAGAAGAAACTGCCGAAAATAAAAGGCTAATATCATTTTTAGAAGTTATGAAAAATAAGCTTAGCTTAGTAAAACATTTGGAAATACCAAAAGTTACTGAACAAGATATAACGCCTACTGGAGAACTCAAACTAGACCTACTTTCCATAAAACAAAATATAATGGACGTTGTTATCTCTGATCATTTTATACTTAGAAACTCTGAAGTTAATACCGTAACTTCTTCTTCCTCACATTTAAAATTGCTAGCAATTTCAACTTCTATAGAAGAAATATTATTTAACACAATGTTTAATATAATAAGTAAGGTAATTAATGAACGTATAGCACTATGTTATGATGAAGCCCATTATAAAGCAAAAGTTACAGATAACTTATTTAAACCTTTATCTAACCAAATAAAAACCATAATATTGCAATCTCTTCCGCTTTTAGAAGAACTAAAAGCACTACAAGAAAACTTTATTAACTTTATTGAAATTCCTCTGACGCAACTATCTCCACAACAAGTTGAAGAAGATAGAAATTTCATAATTAATAATATTATGACATTATTAATGCTAGCAGATGAGCAAGACTTTTTAACTAATATCTCGCCTAATCTTACATTTCATTACGAAACCATTGATGATATGTGTTTATCATTAGTTGGAGAAGTAGAGCAATGCTCCTCCTACGCCTCTACCGCTTTACAAGCAGAATTACTTGCACAAAAAAATCCACATTGGTGCTCAATATCATAAAAATGAATAAATTAAAGGAATTAGCACTATGTCAAAACAACCATATACTACAGAAAAAATTAGACAATTTGTTGACACTATCAAACTTAATACAACAAACTTTCAAAGTGGCGCAACAAATAAAATAAGTAATGAAGTCGTATTAGTTTTTGGGGGAACAAAATCTGGTAAAAGCACGATTATGAACATACTTTCAGGTCAAACAATGGATGTTTTTAGACGAGATGATGACCCAGATGGTGACTGGCTCATAGATGTTAGCAAGGCAAGAGATAGTGAAGGTAATGTCATTATAGGTCCCACTGGCAACCCTATACAAAATTATGCTGGTGAAATTAAAGCAGCAGGTTTTGAACCAATACGCATTGGACATAGTGGCGATTCCACCACCACATTCCCAAATTATATTAACGTAACACCTGAATTACAATTTTGGGATTGCCCTGGTTTTGGCGACACTAGAGAGCCTGACATTGAGATCTCGAATATGTATTTTATCCATCATATTTTAAAGCAAGTATTAGCTTCTAATAACAAAGCAATAGGAGACGCTAGTAGCGCCAGAAATAAAATTGGGGGTATAAAATTTGTTATAGTGCAAAGCGCTGATGGGCTGACTGACAGAGGCGTAGGTTTTAAAAATTCTATAAACACAATATGCAAATTATTTCTTTCTAAGCCACCAGCACATGTTAATCAATTAACTCCAGAAGAGCAAAGCATTTGGTACCAAGAAACGATGGTGGCATTAATTGACGCCTCTACTTTCGTATTCACTAAAATAGAAGATAGAGTAGTTAACCCTACTCAATACTTAACAAATGTACTAAAACGCATAAATCCCAAACATACCATTAAAACAAATGACCTTGAAGATCAACTTTATCGGAAGTTTCTTGATTATATGACCGAAATGCACGCTCAGGATAATACCAGAATACAACATGCAGAGATATTAAGTGTAGAAGATAATTTTCAATTAACAATGCTGGAAGAAACAAGAAGTCAAATTTTAACAAAAGTATCTAGTACTACTGCGGTTCATAATTTTGAACCTCGATTAGTCATTGATGATAAGACTAATTGTGTGGCTGAAAAACTTAAAGAGGTCTGTAAACAAGAATATAGCAATAAATGTAGAGAACTTGAAATGAACTTTGCTGATATTTTTACAAAAATGGATTTTGTCGCTGTTCAACAAGTTATACAGGATATGAGGGCAGCATCACAATCCTACAGACTCCAAGAGTCATCGGCAATTAGCTCTCCTAACGATAGCAAATTAACCACCCTATTCTCAAAAGAACTCCTCCGTTTTTTTAAAACTCTAGAAACCAAAGGTTTCTCTACAGATTTACCTCTAATTAAAATTAAAGAATTAGCAGCTGATTTAGAAGCAAACCTTGCTTGGACAGAATCACAGAACATAATACCAAACCCCAATCTTACTATTCAAAAACAATATTTACAAGAACTGCAAGCACAAGTAAACTCAACCGCATTATTTGAAAATGTAACTCAAGCACTAAAACCTAAACATAGCTACAGTTCAGCAAGTGATATGTCAGATTATCATTTGAAACAAATTTTAACCAAAGTAAGAGGGTATGAATCTTTTGGTGGCAAAACAAATCTAATGCCTGGATCATATATAAAACTCCTTTCAGAGATAGAAGAAAGTATTGAATTATTAGAATTTTGTGACAGCATGACTGGGGCTTCTCTCGGAGTAGATTTTACTGCCCTGTTCAGTGCAGCATTAAATGCAGCCAAAACTTATATCGATGACGCAGTTTTCATTGAACTTGATTCTTTTAGCAGCGCCTGTAAAGCCTATACAAATGAGCAAGAGGAAAAATATTTAGCTGCTAAAATAATAGCTCCGCCATTTTTATTAATTGGTGGAATTCTAGCCATGCTTGCCCCATCACAAAGTAAGTTTGCAATAGAAAAATGGAAAGAAGGAGTGGGTTATATCTATGGAGCACGCTCAAACCCCGGAGAAAAACCCGATCACAGTCAATATAATGATATTAAAGATGCAATGAGCTCAGTTAAACAAGATGTGCCTGCACGTTTTTTGCCAAAAGCACCAAAACCCACAGATAACACTTGGTACGATTCTTTAGCAATAAGCGATAGTCTAGTAAAAAGAGGCTTTTCTAAAGATACTATTTTAGAAGTAGTAGAAGATAACAAAGGACTAAAAGTAAGGTTACAAAAAACTGATTTTGCACCTAATGCTTATTATGTAATTCCGTTACATGTTAATGCCTTAGATGGTACATTTACTGCAAAAAATCATTGGGTAAGTTTATATATAACAACGGATATGACTGGAAAAATTGCTAAGATGAATTATGTTAATCCGATGGGTAATC
>CAYTBU010000075.1:0-2864 GCA_964436105.1 uncultured Rickettsiaceae bacterium
AAGTTATTGTGTCAATACTTTACAGGTTGATCATAAGAGGATTATGGTTGGTCATTGAACTTTTAAATCTATTAATGATAAAACACTTTGTTTTTCAACAAGTTCACCATAAAGTTATATATGACGTATGTAAGAAATGTGCTTTACTGCATCGTATATGGATGTTGTTTTAGAATGGTTTGGAGTTTTAAAATAACTATAAGGGTTTATTTTAGCTAAGTGCGTTTTTAAAACACACAAGCAAAAGTACTTCTATGTGGTTCTTAGAATAATGCTGTTATTATCGACCGCCGAACCTCTTTTAATGTGCGTAGTTTAAGGCTGCTATGGTTACTTATGTATTACGTGAGTATTACATAAGTAAGACATACGTCTCACCGCAGCGTTACGTTGCAACATTTGGTGTGTATTATTTGTAGTTTTATACCTGATTTTTGCGCCTACTTTACTCTCTGTGCTTAGTTGTATCTTTATCGTAATTGTCCTCCTTTACAATAGGGAATAAGGTCAATTGACAATAATCCTTTTGATACTAATTTAACATGATTCGCATACCTACAATTACAAATCTGAAGGTAATTATATTTTATAATATGAAACCTGTATTATACAAGTGTTATATATCAAGCGATCTACTAGGGTATATGTATTACATGCGTAATACAAGAGTCATACATTTGTGTGACATATTTTTTAAAACTAATTACGAAGATAAAATTCCTGAGTCTTTAGTTTTGTTTTTTAGGCTGTTGATCTTTAACCCCCCTTCCCTACTATACAGTTCTGATCTTTAGTTGTGGTTATGAATTATAGGCTGATTATAAGTGGATTATGGCTGGTAATTGAGCTTTAAATCTACCATTTATACACTAACAGTTTGTTTTTCAAAAATTTAACTATAAAGTCGTATAAGTCATATGTAAGAAGTGTCCTTCGCCGTGTCGTTGTATTTACACTATGTTGGAATATTTTGAGTTTATATATAGTTGCATGGTTCCATTATTTTAGCTAAATACGTTTTATAAAGGTCTTATACTTGTTTCTTAAGTGTAATTTTTACTCGATACTATGCAACCTCTCTAAATGACTTTAATTCAGTGTCTATCAGGTTCTTTGTGTATCACATACGTATTACGTGAGTAATACGTATGTATTATTTCAGCGTTTCGCTACAATGGATGTTATTGCGTGTTATGGGGGAGTATCTTGACTTATCGAAGTTTTTTACACAGACATAATACTAAACCACTCATTTTACCTAATGACTAAATCGATTCAATCTAATGGGTCTAAAACGTCTTTCTCAGAATGGGATTTGTACTATAAGAAGTTAGATTGTATATATTCAATTAAAATGCCTGTATTACCTATGTCTTACAAATGTGCTACATTTGTAAGACATAGGTAATACAATTTGGTGCGGTATATGCTTAAAATAAAGGGTTACGATATTTTGTATATATGAACAGTCAAATTCACTAAATACTATCTAATATTTGAGAGGGGCTAAATAAGAATTTGGTTGATATGATATATTGTGACATATGTCGTAAATTAATGCTAAGATACAAAGAATTAAAGTACAAAGTATAAACTATAAAAAACTACTTAATTAAACCCATTATACTAAATAGTAGGAAGTTATATTAGTAATGAATTAGAATCTTGATATGTACTAGGGTATAATAGGGTGGGGCGCAATAATCCAGTATCATTGTTTGACACACAATAATTGGCCCCATTCTTGTTTGTCTTGATACTTGTCAGAGCTAGGTAATATTTTGCCATTTGAAAACCTCTCATACGCATCAAAGATTTCTATTGGAATTTTAATGCTTGATCCGTTATAGATTTTTGTACGTAGAAAACAAATTTCTTCCTCGACTCTATCTTCCGGTAACTCAATAGCCCAAGCTTTGTAATTATTGACTGTATGTGTGCTCCACCTATAACCGCGCTCTTTAAGTAAGTCTTTATGTGCATAAGGGGCGTTTGTAGCCCAAAGCTTAAATGTTACTTGATTTGCATTACTCAAGACAATCTATAACGGCTCTATGACCTTCATAGAAGAAACCGAACTTATAAGCTATGTATTCAAGCTTCTGGCTACTAATATCTTCTCTATTCCAGTCAATGTTATACATTGTACATGCCCAAGCTTTAGGAGGGATTGACTTAAAGGTTTGTTCAAAGAAGTTTCTGTCAAATGGGGCGTTATGTGCAATTATTAAGTCTACATCTTTTAGATAATCAGCCACTTCGTCTTCGTTGATTTGTTGACCAGCCACCATTTGATCTGTGATGCCAGTGAGTTTTGTAATAAACTCTGTAAGAGGTGTGTTAGGGTCCTGGTACCCGCTGAGTTCATCTAATAATAAAAACTCCAGCCATCTTCTGTATATTCGAACTTAACCATCCCTAATTCTATTATCTTGTCGGTGGCAAAGGATAAGCCGGTGGATTCAATGTCTAAAAATACTCCAATTAGCTTAGGGAGTTGATAGTCATCGTTATAAGCCCCTGGTTTTTGATATTTTTCAACAACTCGATATTGACCAGATTGATTTAAGAGGGTGGCCATTTTCTTTAGATCGTTAGTTCCCATTTTGACTCATCCATCATTTGTATTAGATTGTAGGTTTTATAAAGCTTAATTATGTTGTTAGTTTACCTCATTCAGCTTAATTTACTAGATATAATATTTGGCTATTTGAGGTATTACATTTGTATTGCTACGGTATAACTCTTGCAATACAAATGTAATACAGGTGTAATACAAATATTAGCGTTACCTATATGAAGTATAGGCTTGTAGAGGAGGAGTATATTTTGATGGTGTAAAATTAATAGCCATCTGTTTTTTG
>CAYTBU010000075.1:2874-3886 GCA_964436105.1 uncultured Rickettsiaceae bacterium
TAGTTAAGAAAATATTTGATACTAATCACTATTTTATTTTGTTCGGTGTAGAGATTGATTACTCCCTCATCTAAAAGAGCAAACAAACGCGCCTTCTCTATTGCTGACTGGAGTTTTAAGTTGTCTATAGGCGTTAGTGTTGCGTTTTCCTCTATATTATGAGTAATATCAATGGATATACCATATGTGTTATCAGTAAGCGATATTGCTATTTGATTATTTTCTTCAAATGCTTCAAGAGCATACTTCAGAGTAGTAGCTACGGCATCAGGGTAAAATGGGTTCCTTGAAATTTTACTTATACTATGCTCTTTGTTTGCTGTTAATGAATATACTTTATCAATACAAACTGTTTCAATAAGGTTATTGAAGTCAATCTCCATTTTAGGAGTCTGGACTGACTTCCATGCTGCGCCTATTAATCCTTCAATATTGGCAATACGCTCCGTATGTGTTATGGAGTGATTATAGATTTGGTCTAGGGTGTTTATAAGCAGTTTAGCGGCCTCTTCTTTTTTTAGGGTTTTATTATGCAGAATGATGTCATCAATGTGCTCTGACATACATTTAGAGTGTTCTTGTAGAGATTTCATGGAGCTAATAAAATTTCTATATAATAGAGATAGTTGCTGATCTTTGGTTTCAATTAAATTCTTTTGTTTTATTAAAGTGCTGATAACTAGATGATTCGCGGAAGCAAAGCTTTCTATTTTTTCTAACGAGTCAGCGTAATGCTGAGATTTTAAGGTGGGGGTAGGGTGGTCTAGATTAAAGGTGGTATTGACTCTATACTCAGGAATAAGAGTTTGTAATGTTTGTGCGGACGACAGTAACTGTTGACGAATCTTTGCTAATGGGTCTAACACTTTTTTTCTGAGTATATATAATCCTATTAAAATAACCGCAAGCAAGCCTGATGATATAAGGGAATGGCTTAAAAACTCTTGCCAATAAAACTGTCTAATACTTTGAGTGTTGAGTGTGAAAGAAGCATTCTGCTGCAGGTTAGTGA
>CAYTBU010000075.1:3896-4213 GCA_964436105.1 uncultured Rickettsiaceae bacterium
ATATAGTATATGGGGTACTAAAAGCAATTTTTAGTACAGTTTGTGATGATATAATAGAGTGTATATTATTTTGCTCTGTATCAGAAGGGTCTTCTGGTTCTAGTGATATGCTTGATAGATTAACATGAGAACTAAACACACTTTTTGAGAATTGCGCAAGTGGGATGCTAATGATTATACCCCCAACAAACTCTTTGTTGCCATTATTAATGGACTTAGCAATAGGTATGCGCCATGTTTTAGAGATGGCTCCAGTGATTGGAGCTCCTACCTGAATATCATCTGATTCAGTTATGTTTTGTAGATATTGACGGTTC
>CAYTBU010000076.1:0-3942 GCA_964436105.1 uncultured Rickettsiaceae bacterium
TTATTATCACGTGCTGTAAGTGGTTGAAATTTCAGGAATTTTTTTAAGTTTCCCCAGCTAAATTAGTAAAATCTTCCTGTTCAAGCATATGAGCAGAAATTATTTCTTCATCAGTGTTGCGTACAGATAAACTACTATTATCTACCACAGCATAACCAAAAAGTACTTTAATTACGTGCTTAGGCCCATATTCTTCGCTGGCTTCAATTAATTCCTTTGCCAGTTCCTGATCTTGTCCCAGATCAATTAAAGAATTTATTCCCTCCGCCCCAATGCCACACTTTACCACCTCTGACAACAAAGCAGTTTCGTTTAAAAACGGATTCTCATACATTGCTTCGATCATACTAAAAATAACACAACCACCACTCTTCTCTTTCTGAGCTTTAGAAGCCTGGTTAGTGGAATCATCTTGATTAGCTATGACACTATCTGATGTTATAGGCACCACTTTTGCACTTGGGTTTATTACTACATTAGTATTATTTAGGATATGTAAGAAAAAATCATCCTCAGTTACAAACTCATTACTAAGTACAAATTGGTTTTCACTGACTGATGCTATTTGCTTCGCGTTTAGACTCTTGGCTATTTCTTTTACCATTTTACGAGCAAAAGCATCGTCGTTGCTTGCTTTCAAGACCCAATCACTATGATGATCGCTTAAACTATCCGCTAAATCCTTAATAAAGATCTGTTCTAATTGTGGGTTATCAGCCTCTAGTGGCTTTGAAGTAATTAATGTCTTCAAACGTACCATAATATCAAAAGCTAAGCGTTCCTGTGTAGAGCGATACTCAGATACTACTGTAGCTTCTATTACTTGAGCAATAGGTTGGTCTGGTTCTTCTGTTAATGGCGCAATCTTACTTTTGTTAACTGATTTTGATCCTGCTAGTTGAGATGATGGTATAGATAGAGGTAAATCTTTGATAGGCGCCGTAATAGCATTGTTTTGTTGAACAGTTTCAATACCATATTCCGCTTGAATAAAACTTAATATACTCTCTGCTACATCATCATTCATTGTAGTACTCGTTCTTATTATTCCTGAATAAACTCTACTGATGATAATTTGAGCTATAGTAGATGCGTCACTTTTTCCAAGCTCTGCTGCTTCACTAATCTTTACTTGCTTAGCAATAGATTCATTGCTATCAGACTGCTCACCTACACCCTTATCCCTACCGTCTGATCTAGCAAAGAAATTGTTAAACCTATCCTTAAAACTTGTACTATAATCAATATTAGATGCTCTATCCGCAATCCTTGTCTCAACTTCATTCCTGACAATACTCGTGCCCACTTCACCCATTGCCTTTACAGCATCAGCTGCTGAGGCAGCTTCTATTGATCCCCTAATTACTTCTAAGCCTTTTGCTATAATATTACAGCATTTGCTTAAAATAGTTTCAGGCTGATCTATCTTTGCCCTATCTAAACCTCCTGATGTTAATATACCTTTTGCAATAGTTTTTATTATTTGATCCATTTCTTCGCTACTTGCAGCAAGCCTTGCATAGTTACCAACCATCTTCTCTTGTTGCGCTTGGTCTACTAAATTTAGTACCGCACCAAAGAATAATACCCCAGGTCCTACCATAGGTATATAATTACTAGCAGTTTGTAATATACTACCTATGTTGCCTACCACACCTGTCTTACTATTTTGTACTATCTCCGTCTGTACTGTCATGGCTGCTAAATAAGTAGCATTTAATTCCCACCTCAAACTATTATAAAAACTAGCTTTATAAGGATCTTGCAATATAGCTTCTAATTCTGCTTTATCTTGATCATTAAGCTTTTTATCGCTTATTACTGCCTCTAAGGTGCTCATATTATCAAGTAGTGATAATATCTTATCCATATCTTCATTATTAACTCCTAGCTGTTCTATATCACTCGTCATTGAGCTCATTTGTTCTTGAGTGAGATCTAGTTTTTTTGCTAGATGAGCCAGCTCTTCTTCATTACGTATAATCCTCCCCTCATGATCTATCAACAATAGATCGTGGTTGGCCACTTTGATCATCGCTTGATCAGGTATCATAGCAAGTAAATCATAGCCAGCTACATTGCCATGAATAGATTCTGGTAATGAGGCGATATCATAGTCTAAAACCTCATGCACAAAAGCCTCGATTGAGCTTACACTTTCTGCATTTTGAGATTTTAGTTTCTCAAAAAACTTTTCCTGCTGCTCAAATGAGATAAATGTTCTCACCACATCATAGGACGAATATTCATTGGGTAAATCAAGTAATGCTTTTAATGACGGGTTTGCGAAAGTAAGTCGTTCAGTTAGCTCACTTGGATGTAAGCTAACTTGATTGATCTCGATATTGCTACTGCTTAAAAGAATCTTGTATATTAATACATTACCAAAAGAACCTCTGGTTTCTAAAAGAATAAATCTATTATCACTAATAATATTGTTATTATCATTAGTGCTTTTATTATGAGATTCTAACCCTAATATTGACAGCAAATATTTATTATCTAATAATACAACGCCAGTACCACCCGCTGAAGATGTAATACTCTTTACCTCTGGAATATCATTTGCCGCCATTTTAAGATTTTTATTACTGTTTATAAAAATTGCCTGATGCTTAATATACTGATTAACTAAAAGGTCATTTTTTCTTTCTAAAGATACTCTAATAATTTCTTGTAAATTGATTTTGCTTTCTTCGTCTTGAAACTCATAAGTAGAGCCCTCATAAATAATTTGATTGGATTTAGCAAATGATGTAGCTACACCATGTTTAAGCACAGTAATAATAAAATCTTTTTCAACAAGAGTAATAATATTATCGCTTAAAACTTTTATATATACATTTCTGAAAAATTTGGGGGCTTCACTTGATAGTGCTAGAAACTTATTATAATTTTCTGTTATATGTTTGATCTCTTCTTCATATTGCTTTGTCGAGTTTGGATCTAAGTTAGTTACTTTTTGATTTAAAACTTTTTTGGCTGATTCTATCAAAACTTTTTTTCCCTTATCATTTTGATTATAGAAAGCTATCATAGACAATAATGTCTCTGGTGGCATTTTAACTGCTTGTTCTTGATCGGATAACAAAATTATTAATACATCTGTTATTGCTTCTCTTGCTTCTTTTACTATATGATCAAGATATTTGATCGCAATAGAAGGAAAGGTAGCTGTGAATGCTTTTAATGCACTGATTAATATAGGATTTAACTTCGCGTCTGCATTGGGTAAAGCATCTATTAAGGAGGTAATAACATTATCAATCAAAGTAGGCTTTATTATATTAGCCATCTCTACTAAAGCACTTGCAACTCCCGATCTTAAGTATCCACACATATCTTGATTATTAGTGAGGCTTAAGTTCTCCGCTATTTGGCTCACTATGGTTTCAGTTAAATCATGCCTTACTTTAGCAATCTCTGCTAAAGCACTTACAGCTCCGGATCTTGCGTTTCCATTAATATCTTGATCTTGAGTCAGGATTAAGTTTTGGGCTATTTTGTTTACAATTGTTTCAGCTAAATCAGGCGTTACTTTAGCAATCTCTGCTAAAGCACTTGCAGCTGCGGATCTTGCGATTCCATTAATATCTTGACCAGGAGTCAGGCTTAAGTTCTCCGCTATTTGGCTCACTATGGTTTCAATTAAATCATGCCTTACTTTAGCAATCTCTGCTAAAGCACTTGCAGCTCCCGATCTTGCGTTTCCATTAATATCTTGATCTCTAGTTAAGCTTAAGTTTTCGGCTATTTGGTTTACTATGGTCTCAGTTAAAAGATCAGGCCTTACTTTAAAAAGCTCTGCTAAAGCACTAGCAGCGCCTCCTCTTGCGATTCCAACCATATCTTGATCTTTAGTCAGGCTTAAGCTCTCCGGTATTTGATTTACTATGGTCTCAGTTAAAAGATCAGGCCTTACTTTAAAAAGCTCTGCTAAAG
>CAYTBU010000077.1:0-3803 GCA_964436105.1 uncultured Rickettsiaceae bacterium
G
This sequence comes from uncultured Rickettsiaceae bacterium, assembly GCA_964436105.1. Lineage (GTDB taxonomy): Bacteria > Pseudomonadota > Alphaproteobacteria > Rickettsiales > Rickettsiaceae > JAGOJE01. Next base: position 2 of record CAYTBU010000077.1, read on the forward strand.
AACAGTTCTTTAGTCAATCTTTCTATCCAAATTAGGTCATCTTCAATTGCAAGCATATAATCCCGCTCTATAGGCAGAATTGTCTTATAGAATTTCAAATTCATCGCAATGTTTCGATGTACCATTCCACCCAATATATCAGTGTAGCCACCAAGATGTGGGAATTTGTGAGCCCTGGATAAAGCTTCAAGTAGCTTTAGTTTTATACCTCTGTCTTCGTTTTCTATAAATAACTTTTGAAGCAACTTAAGTATTGTAATTCTTATTTGATCAAGCTGTTTATTAAAGCGTAAGGCACCCTGATGTAGCGTTAAAGTTCGATTGTCATCCGATGAAGTTGTATAGTCTGCGTCCAACTCAAGCAATAACTTACTTAATTCTATGGTTTCTAAAGATAATGTTTTAAGTACTTCCTGATTAAGATTAGCTAATGCCTTCACAAACTCTGACTGAAATGGATAAGCTATTCTCTGCAATACAAACAAGTTATATTTCAGAACTTCTTTTAGCTTCTGCATCACTAAACCTCTGTGTTTAGGCATCTCTACCAGAGCAGTAACCCAAAGCCCTGTAGATAATTTAGGTTCTCTATGAGCAATACTTGTTAGAATATCTAGTGCGTGTGATAAGGTCTTAGTGTCATCTACGTCAGCATCTTCGATGCTAAGTTCTATCAATTTCTTTGCAATTGCATGCCCTTTTAATGGTTCGCTGTAAGCAATATCCTTAATCTTTGCGATTTTATCTAGAAGTGCAGCTTTATTCTTCATTTAATTGCTCTAAAATATTATCCATTTGATCGGTGATAATTTCCATCGCCTTACTATGCCCAGTGGTAGATAATCTCTCAAGAATTTTCTCTTGCTCATTTTGAGAATCAAAGGCAGACAATAGTGCTTCGTGATCTAGACCTCTAAGCTCAGATGCAAGGAGAATATTTGCCGTTCTGTCTCCAAGTGGGTGTTTCTCTTTCGGTTGATTTGTAAGTATTAAACCTCTCAATTTGATAAGCTGCCCATTGTCGATTAAGATACCTACCAAATAGACAAACACTGATTCATCGAGACAAAGCGCTTTTGAGAGTTTAGCTTTATATTCTGCCTCAGGAATCTCGTCAACTAAGTAAAACACAGCACAGATTTGTGCGAGTATATTCTTCAGATGTAATGCAGACCTTCTTATTGGCGCGGGTGTATCAATTAACTCATCTCGGACGCCTGAACCATTCAAATAATCATAAAATTTTTTAACATCCTCATCTGTCAGAGCTTGCGCGCCAGTCCCTGTCTGTAGAGGGCGCATTCTAAAAGGTGTAGGACTGTATGGGCCAGCTTCTGTAAGCCCTAACATATTAACCTCTGTCTGGCTAAGGTGATACCAGTATATTAGAGGCGGCTGACTACGTATATCTACTACGAATAATATAGTGGGGAGGTTGGTCGTCAAAAGGTATTCAAGAAGTTCAGAATTACAATTGAAAGTCTTACCACTCCTAGACATAGATTTAAGTTGATAGAAGAAAGCTTTATTAAGATTTTTACCTATAGTCAATCCCACAGGCTCCAGGAATAGCTCTCGCAACCTTATAAACCCGTCAGTATCAGGCGTCTTGTCCTTGATGCCATGTGGTTGAATATCAAAGAGATCTCCCCATGCGCCTAGGCGCAGCCTCTGCAGAACTGCTAGCTCCCCTATTTCATCTGATCTGTGTGATTTACTAACTTTACTCAAAGATTTCAGGAAAATTTATAATTGATTATAACTCCTTATTTCAAACGACTGGACACAATAATCTAAAGTCGCTTAGATCAGAGGACTAAATAGTATAATCATACTAATCATTTGATTTACGCTGTAGATATGACAGGTCTAACTAAGCAGACGACATCTGTATGGAATACATCTAAAATTAATGTCAGTAATGATAAGTTCAAGAATCGATTTATCGGATTCATCAAACCTGATCAACTGGGCTGGAGAATATTGGTAGTGAATTTGATAATAATTACCATCTTGTTTTTATTAACTCATATTCTTATATTTTTCCCGTCATTAAAGATTCCTTGTGTCACTTCATTCGAGGAAACTAATCATCTCCAGAATCTTTTTACACTACATGCAGCAATTACTGCTCTAATATTTCCCATGGTGTTTTTTATAGCGGAGAGATTAAGGTCCTCTGAGAAAGACGAAGGTCGTGTGAAGTCTGGGGTGGGTTGTTAGACGAGCTGCTGAACCTGAGTATAGACTTCAAGTTTAATGTGGACAATATAAAAACACTTCTAGGTAATAGTGAATATCGTAATCTTCTTTAGGAAAAGATAATTTCTCTCAGTTCCTTTATGGATTTTGCTCCTGTTTTCAAGTCATCTAACAAACCCTGATAATAATCAGATTTAGTCATGTTGTCTGACTTGATAATATAGCCATTAGTATTCTCTAAATCTAAGAGTTTGAATACTTTGGGAAGCAGTTTTTCATTTATTTGTTCCAATACATCTTTCCTTATAATTGCAGTGGTTCTTTTTTGGTTTAGTACTAATCTAATCTGTGAATATTCATTAAGATCACTAATATCAATACCTCTCTGATACCAACCCATATCGTAGCAATATTTTGCCATGATAACCTTACGCTGATAATGGAAATGTTCTTGATCAAAATACTTACTTCCTTTTCCCTCCATACGAAGATTCATTTCTTTAAGGTAAATGTTGAAATCCGTCTTGCGCAGTTTTGACTTAATTTTATTCAGCCTTCTAGCCCCTCCTAGCTGTTTGGGGAAACTAAATTTAGTGATTTTTGATCTATCGATAACATTTAATCTAGAACCATTGTTACTCTCGTTTGCTACTACTATAGGCAGTATCTGAAAGTAAATGCCTAAATATTCCCTGATGGTGTGATTAGAAATATTCAGTAATCGTAAACCGTCTTTGCTTTCATATAGTTCGTAGTATGCTTCACCAAAAAAGAATAAGTTACTTATTACTGATTCGATAAGTGATTTAACAGACTCTGTTAGGTCATTATGCCTATAACCACTGTGATGTCTATCAACTGAAAGTATTGGAGCTAGTTTTTTTGTTAAATCTGTCTTTTGTGGTATCAGTTCAAATTTAATACCTTCATCCCTGTTGTGATAAAAGTGAGCATCTTGCCCCATATCTTCACAAAAGAAATAAGCATTAGAACCAGGAGTAATACTATTAAGCCGCCTAGCGTTCCAATAAAATGATTGTGGATTATTCTTATTCATGTTTTTCTATGCTTTCTTTTATTTCGGGTAACCGCCAATTCATTTCGCCTAAAGATTTATCATCCCACCATCCAGAGTAGATCATGAAAATGTCTGAACCTTTATCAAAGGATAGGTCGTGGTTTGCAAGGTACACGATTAAATTACTTTTGTGCTTTGGTAATGGTGAACCATAGTAACCATATCTCACATCTTCTTCTGTCACCCCTTCTTCAATAAATTTACCCCTTAACCTCATTTGCCAGCTATGACGCAACATATCTCTTTCGTGTACAGGGTACATAGTGTTTTTAAGCATATATACAGTTTTCCATAGATCAGCATACTTATTTGGATCTGAACTATTCTTCTTGTTATTTCCCCATTCTTCTAAGCAAGCTGCCCAAAGATCTTCTTTATCATAAAGCTCGGCGTATATCTTTGCGTATCCAGATAGTTCTAGCAGATCAAATAAAGGTTGTGTTGCAATAAAATTCAAATAGCCAGTATCGATATTAGGGTTTATTTCAAGTACGCCTTTAATATTGGCATTTATCAATTCCC
>CAYTBU010000078.1:0-3783 GCA_964436105.1 uncultured Rickettsiaceae bacterium
AACGCTCGCCACTAAATTGCGCTCATCTTGCAATGAAAGTTCGCCAGTGGTTGCGCCTTCTCCCCCACTCTCCTTTTCGATTATAGAAGCCAATATAATAATTTCATATAGTGACAAACCGTTGTGCTTTTCTGTTGGATCTTCAATTCCTAAAGTCGCTACTCTAGCAGAAAAGTTCTCAAGCATTTTAGTAATCACTTCCTCTGGAGTAGAATTTTTTGTAAACCTATAGGTATCAGGAAATAGATATCCCTCTAAAGATTTAGAATTTGGGCGAGTAATTAATGGATATGCACTGCTATCAAATTCCTGAGTAGCCTTAATAAAATCTTTTTGGGAAAATAAGTCTTGCTTCTCGTAATATTCAGCAATTTGATCTACATCCCAGCCCTCAATCACAGTGGCTTTAGTTTCTTCTACCTGCTGAACCAAGCGAGCCTGACGTTCAATTTTGCGGTTGTTGTATGCTTTATAAGCGCTCCAGATACCAATAGAACCACCAATAAATACCAATAAAAACAATATACTAATCGATTTTTTTATCATGTTCTTATTATAGCATTTGACCCGAAATAAAAAACCTCGTAGGATTTTCCTACGAGGTTTTTAAATATTTTAACTAAGAACGCTTTTTGATTCCATTTTCGATGCTATCTAAGACTTTGCGCGCATGGTCGCGACCACCTAGGCCGAAAGCCAAACCACCGGCAAGAGCAAGCATCACTACTACACCAATGAATAGGTAATTAAGGAAATCTGCAGCAATCTGTAGCTCAGAAAGAGCTGCAATAATCGCAAATACAGTAATTGCCCAACGAGTAATTGCTCCTAGTAAGCGTGCAGTTTCAAAACCGCCAGCACGAACCGTGCCTTCTACAACATCACTTAGGAAGTTAGCAGCTAGTAAACCAATTAACAAAATTGCCATGGCAATTACTACGTGTCCTGCATAGCCAAGGACATCGGAGTAGAAGAAGTTACTAACTGTGCTAAGGCCCAAGATATCTGCGGCAGCAATAATACTAGCCAAGATAAAGAACCATTTAATTATCCACTGAACTATTGCAGAAATACGAATAGTACGGCCACTACGTTCTGAAAGTCGCTTTAAACCAAGCTGATCTCCCAGGCCATCAATTCCAATGGCTTGCAGTCCGCGCTTAACTATATTTCCTAAAAACAATCCTAATGCCCAACCTATTAACAACACAATTAGAGCTGCAATAATATTAGGCAAGTACTGAATTACCTGATCATAAAGATTGGTAATGGAATTTTGTACAACGTCTGGATAGTCGCTGTAATAATCACTGATCATAGTATACCTTTCAAGGCTTTAGCTTTTTTGCTTGAGCCTAATTTAGTTTGGTTCCGGTATCGACCTGGCCGGAATTACGAATAATAAAAAGAGGCTAAAAAGCCTCTTACACACTAAGTGTTGAATTGATTTGGGCGAAAAAGAAACCGCAATTTCGACTCTGTGAGCCCAAAGTATATAAATTGTCACTATTCTGAAACCTATTTTTGAAAGCAGGATTCATATATCCATTATATCATATTTATGATGACGCAAGTGGTGCAACAGCGGTCGCGGGTGCAACAGCGGCGGCACGCTTAGCCATATCCTCAGCTAAGTCAACCGTAGTCGGGCGTAAATCGCTATGCAACGGCAAACTGAATGCAAAAGTAGAGCCTTTGCCAACCCCTTCACTCTCCGCCCAGATCTTACCATTATGCTGTTCTACAATTACTTTTGCTACATACATCCCCAATCCGAGTCCGGTAGCATGAGTAACTGAATCGTGACCACGGGCATACTTATCAAAAATGGAGTTAATCTCTTCTGGAGAAATTCCTTTACCAGTATCTTTCACTCTTACGACTAAGCTCTCCCCTTCTAATTTTAAACTGACACCGATGACGCCATCATTAGAATACTTTATGGCGTTATCAATCATGTTGTTGATAACCTGGCGGACCTTTTCTTTATCCATCAAAATATTTGGAAGAACCTGGCTTGGTTTCACATATTCAATGGTCATTTTCTTCATTTGGGCCAAAGGTTGCATTTGTTCAACCAAAACAGAAACCACTGGTTCCAAAGGATTTTCCTCAAAGAAGAATTCAAGCTTGCCTCGCTCAATACGCGACGCGTTAAGCAGGTCATCGATTGTGGCAATCTGAGCATCATTTGTGACATTTGTGCGCTGTAGAGCGGCTTTTAGGTCCTCTGAGAGCGCTCCAAAATCACCATCTAGCACTGCTCCCAAATACCATTTTATGGTTGCTGGAGGAGTGCGCAGCTGGTGGCTAGCAATAGAGATGAATTCCGCACGCGCTTTATCTAGGATTTGCAATTGTTCGTTAGCTACACGCAATTTTTCGTACAACAAAGCTTTATCCAAAGCAACGGCTACTACGTCGATAAAACTGTTAATTGATTCTTTTTCATGATCGCTTAGAATTTCGTACTCGCGGTTTAAAGCCAGTAATAACATTCCAATTACTTTGTCTTGCATCACAAGTGGATAGAGCAAAACAGTCTTTAAGTTTGAGCCTTCCTTGACTGCGTTCATCTGTTTCAAAGTGGCATGATCCATCCAAATATCTTCCAGATTGGCAATCACACCAGACTCTTTTCCTTCAATGACTCTATTTAAAACCAAGTTCTTAGCATCTACTGAAAGCTTATAGGCATCTACATCTAATTTTTCTGCTTTAGAACTTTCTTCAAACCGTTTCGATTTTGAAAATTTAAATGGAATTAAGCTATTGGTATCCTCTTCTAATAAAAAAACGCCGACAACTTCCATGTTTAAATCCACCCGCACGGTTTCGGAAACTTTTTCTGATAGAGTAGCTGGCTCAAGAGAAAGCAAGCTAATCTGATAAAGCTTTCGCAAAAGCGAAAGCGTTTTATTAACAACGGCCAGCTCTAAACTATGCTTGTACAATTGCTCATTGAGCGACTGTAAATCTGGGCCTTTGCCATCTTCTGTAGGCATTTTTTGTTTCTATTTACTAGCGTAACTAGGCGAAATTTTATTTTAAGCTATCTGGGACATCAGTCTGTGGTAATTCAGCAATCAAATCTTGGACTGCTTCTTTACAGACTTCCTTTGATACCTGCCCGAACAAACGAGAGTACTGAGCTACTAATCTGTTTAGTACTTCTTTAGGGTCGCCGTCGAAGGTGACTTCGCCTTTATCTTGATCTACCACATGAAAACCAGAAACTTTCTTTGCTTCTTCCCAAGCCACCGGACCAATAACAAGCTCCTGTTCCTTAATGATGCGGATGGAGATTTGATCAAAGATTGATAGTTCTTGTTGAAGTGTTTCTGTCATATATTTATGATTCCTGAACCTTATAGAACATATTGCCTATGGAGAAGAGTGAGATAGCCATAAAGAAATATGAGGCGCAATATAAATAGTCTAAGAAGTCACCAACATATGTAGACTCGGGATTTACACTAAACTGATACGAGAATGCAAAGTCTGCTACATATTGGAAAATTAATGCGATGATTAACAACATTATTGGCTTCCTCATCATCCCACCCAAAATATCCTTAGATATAAAGAGCGCCATAAATGCTATTGATACAAAAATCGCTTGTCCTATAGGGAATCCGAAATCTAAAAATAACAAAGTCTTATCGGAGAAGTCTAACTCATAGTCCTTAAGCAATAGCAGATAAGAGGATAACAGAATAATTACAGGGATTGCTACTGCTTTTAACTTTCCATTAAACGATTTAACAGAACTCTTGACTCCGC
>CAYTBU010000079.1:0-420 GCA_964436105.1 uncultured Rickettsiaceae bacterium
ATAATAGCCGATGTGGCGCCGGATAATTCTCTACTATCGTAACCACTAGCACATGTCTCACTAAGCATATGTAATGCAAATTGCTTTCCAAGATCATTCATACTATGACCAGAAGATCCACTATCTCTATCATGAATAGTGAGTGTACTGTCTTCATCGCTAGTTATTGGCTCTTTTAATACACGCGTACTATCTCCTCCCTCACCTATTACCCCTACATCATCATCTTTATAGGATTGCGCGGGGATTTGTAAAGCTAGGTCACTTGCAGCGGTCGCTTTTACATTATGCTCGCAGTCTAAACCTCTCTCCATAATTTCTAGAACTTTAGTGGCTACAAATTCGTTATGCACTCTTTCAGCGATCAACAGCACCTTAGGCATATATTTTACTAAAACTTTCTTTAATGCTATGCCAGCA
>CAYTBU010000079.1:430-3737 GCA_964436105.1 uncultured Rickettsiaceae bacterium
GAAGCAGCTTTTGTTATTTTATCAATAGCTTCAGCAATACTACCCTTTTTATGGCTCTCTTCAGCTTCTAGGTTAAGAACCCAATATTTATAACCAAGAGGCCCCATATGTTCCAGTATGTTTTGATATTCTAAAGATTCTAAGTTTTCAGGGGTTAATTGAAAAGCTACAGCACCATTGCTATCGTCAAAAGGTTCTATAACAACATTTTCCTCTTTTTCATGTGCTATATCAGCATCATAAAAACTACTAATATCTGATTCCTCACCACTTGAATCAATAAAAATCTTAATTTCATTTTTATTACGTTCATCATATTGGTATCTTGTTTTTATCATAATACTTCCTCATTTACCACTCCTACCATAGGCAGTTCAGTAACTGTTTGATCAGCTGATTGCTCTTCCAAGTTTTTTAAGGATAATAGAAAAACCCTCTCATTTTCTTGATAAAATTGTATTAAATTATCAATATACTGAGAATATTTATCGGGGGTTGGATTTTGCTTAAACAAATCTATCCTTTTATTTTTCATATTCTCTACATCTCCTTCAGGATAGTTGTCCTTAGCATGTTTTATTTGTTCCTCAAATTTTATCTTTATGACATTAACTTTATGACGAACATCATCACTTGTAGCTTGTCTTATTCTTGCTGGAAGCTCAGGAGTTTTTTCCTCAACAATTGATGTATTCTCAAATAACTCTTCAGCATCACTCACTGGTAATTTTTTTGGTATTGGTTTCTTTTGTGTTTCTTTATCAATCAAAGATTCTACAAAAGCATTATTTGAAATCTCTTTTATAAATGGAAGCTTTGCAAAATTCTCTTTCGTAATAATTTCAGTATTTAAATTTAACCCAAAAGCAATTTTTATAGCTATATCCGTACAATCTCTATACTTATAAGCTTCTGGACCAACTTTAGAATCAGCATTATTATTTTGATCTTGCGGAGGAGGATTATATATTTTTGAAGGTGGAATCAAGATCGATGGCGCTGAGTTAGTTATTTCACCAAAAATTCTTAGTAGATTTGCACTATCTTCAATATGCTTACTATGATCTGAATTAGTGGGATCAATAACTACAAACTGGGTCTTCTGACCAATAATTGATGTTTTATCTTGATTATAAAGCGGAATAAATTGTTTATATAGAATTATAGTGTGTACTTTACATTTACCATTTTCGTCTATACTAATAGATCCATCTTTGCGCTCAAATATATCCACTAAAACAGATGTAGTATCTTTGTTCAAGTCTTTAGTAGTATCTTTGTTCAAGTCTTTAATAGCTTTTTTAAATAGCTGTACTTCCAGAGGATGAAGGCAAATTTCTACTTTTTGTACTGGATTAGGTAAATCTTCATTATCTTTGTCTTCCGCTTGTGATTTAACGCTTCCATTTTTAGATATTGTGCCTTTTTTTAAATTTTGTGATTTTGTGGCCACTTTCGCCTTTGCGGAAACAGAGGATATGGCACTTTCGCTAGCATTATCCTTTCTTTCTGCCTCATTGAGTACCGGAGGATTAAATACAGATTTAAGTACACCTACTAATGCGGTTGATTGCGCAGATGTCATGATAGTGTTAATACCATAATGCTGTAATGTAGATTTAGAATCTTCATATCGCGCAACATAAAACAAACCACACTTAGTGTTTGAACTTATAAACAAATCATATTCTGCTAGCTCCGTATTATAATCCACCAGTGCTTTTATTTTTTTATCACAAACATCGCCCAAAACTTTGAAATTCTGTTTTAGGCTTTTGTCCTCTCCTTCCGAAATAACCCCCTCAAAAACTCCTTTCATTTGATCCCACGAAGTCTTAAAAGCTAATGCTTTCTCTTTTAAACTTTTTATAAGGGTAAAGTTATTTTGAATCTCTTCTCTTACGTCGCTCTGCTCACCATAATATAAATCATGATCCATAAAGGTAGTCGGCGTAATAGAGGCTTTCTTGATTTCTTCAATCATTTCTTCAAATGGGTGATCAAGTATAAACGAAGCAAGCTCTGGTTCTTCTTCTAGATCATCTATTGACATCTTGGCTATGCTGCCCTGTACCTTACTATCATTTACTTGGGTTAACTCTATAATAGCACTCCCAACCAAACTCTTTCCTATATCCGATTTAATATTTTTTGAATTTAATCCAGTATTGAGAATATCAATCTGAGATTTTACCCCACTCATTACCGATTCTATCTGACTAGCCGCATCAGCAGTGTGTGACGCTGTAGTCTCTATTGGCCAAATCTCCTGTCCATCACGATATACCCTTAATTGATTGAATTCATTTCTGACTATTTTGAACATTTCTAAACCTATAGTTATGCATAGTTAAATTCACTATACCAGAAAGTTAACAACAAAACAATACTAACGAACTCGTGCCCAGCTTCGAAAACATAATTAGATTATTTGCACTTTATCAAAATCTAGCACTATGGGATTTGTCTTATCTCTTGATATTGGTCACCGACAATTTAGGTGGCTTATAATTTATACTGTTGTAGAAAAGGCAGTACTAACTATGTACTAACTGTTAAAAATTATAACTAACACTCAAAGATAAATAAAAGTCATTTTGTGAGAGCCTTTATCGACAACATTTTCATTAGCCTAAAAGGCTACATAATAATACAACATGCTTCAGGACTCTGGCCACTCATGACTACATCATCACTAGTTACTATTACTTCCACATCATTAACGTAAGATAGCCATACTTCATCGGTCATAGTTTTAAAATATGACTCACCACTCATTTGTTCTATTTGCTGATCAAGTAACTTGGCTCTGCCTATAATATCTTTGAAAGTTGCATGAGTGCCTAATTCAGCTTTGTTTCTTAAAATTGATGAAGTACAGGCAGCAGCACATGGTTCTAGTCTTTGATCTGTTGGAGTTTCATCCTCCATTATTTCCTTACATTTTTTATCACCTAATTTACTCCCAACAATGAAAGGTAGTTCGAAGTGGAAATCATTAGTTTTGTTTGCATTAGTTCCTATATCGCGAGTATAACAATCACTTAAATATCCAGCTGCTTTTTCTTTGCCAGCAGCAAGCAAAATAAAAAAGTAAAATGAATTATCACCATAACGTGTTTCAATAACTTCAGGAGTATATTTTACAGGATCGTTTGCCAATTGCTCTATGGAAGGATGTATACCAATTTTGGTTTGCAGCCAATCTTCAAGATCCCAAACTTCGTTTAATCTTTCTTCTCTATATGGAATACCTTTAGAATTACCATCTATTCTTGTTTTTATTGGCATATATTACCCTTCTTGT
>CAYTBU010000080.1:0-3677 GCA_964436105.1 uncultured Rickettsiaceae bacterium
AAACTTGTCAGGCGTAAGACTATATAAATATATAATGAATAACTACGATAGTGAATTATTTAAACCCAAGTACATTAAGACCCTTGATAGAAAAGTAAGCTGGAAACCGTTTAAATGCACCTACCTTAAAAACAGAGAAGGTAAAGAATTTACACAAATTTACTCAAAGCAAAAAATTGATAATTTATGTACATTAACTGGTGTATGTTATGATATGGATATTTTACAGCCCATTTATGACTTCCTACAAAACCCTGATAAATCCACCACATGGGAAGACCTAATCCAAAACATTGAGAGCGCAATATCAAAAACATTCAATAACACCGAAGAGTGGTTAAACTCTGATGAATTTATAACTGAACAGATCGAAGCCAACGATTACGAATTTACTGAAGAAGGAAAACTAATTTAATTCAAACCGCCAAAAATCCGGCATAAAACGAACACAAAAATGGAAACACAAACAACAACACAAGACGCAAGAGGCGCACAATTTGCCGCCAACAGTATTACAATAGTTAAAAACAAGCCACATTATAACGGCGCACCTTTTCAAGAGCTTATAAAAGACGTTAGCGACCCAAGAACCAACCGAATATATAATATTATAAGCTATGGCGTTAATGTTGGTACTATTTGCTTATCTGATGAAGATTACAACACCATCAATGACCTATTAAACCCGATTGATTTTACACGGGCAAACAATGACACCAACGGAAACCCCCGTTTTATATGTCACTTTTTATCATTCATTGGTAGAGATGAAAAATTTAATTCACTTGATGAAAAATATGAAATAGCCCTTAAAAGATCAAGGCAATTAGGCGGAAAAAAATACCACAACAAAAAATACGGAGGCGGAATAGTATTCCAAATGTATGATGGGGAGCAAATTAAAATGAGTCAACGAATCAAGGAAATTGTAAAACAAGCATAATTCACATACACGAACTACTAAAAAAATAAAATCATGGAATTTACAGACAAAGAACAAATATTTGAAAGTATTTATTTTGGCAGATACGACACGCCAAAAAAGTTGAACAGATCAACCACAAGCATACCACCGCAATACATTGAAAGCATTGAAGAGGGAAATGTAACGAGTCAAGACATTAAAAAACTTTCTGAGATGGTTCCTATTTTTATTTATAAAACTTGCATAACAATACACGGAAATTTGCCGGAAATACAAAGGCAGTATGTAGGAGGCTATAAAAACCTCATTCAAAATAAAAATAATAGTTTAGAGATCCGACATTCAGCAATTGACAGTAAACTAAAAAACGAACTTTTCAAACTGTTAACAGGTCACTGGAATAAACAGCAAGACAGCGCAAAAGGAATTTATTTTGTGAAAACCAAACGAACGCAGGATAAAACCGAAGCTATCAACACACTACAAGAGCAGCGCGAATATATTAAAAGCATTCAGTTAACAGGGTGCAAGGCGCGCATGTTTGTAAGTGGGTTTAATTATTTTGGTATGTATTATATAAGCACTTTTTTTGTACCAATTTTAATTGAAACCGACATAATAAATTTAGCATCCCAATTGACCGGCATTGATGCGGGAACCCTAACAAGTGAAAAGCAAAAGCGAGATGAAGAGGAAAAGCAGCGCCAGCAAAAATACATGGAAGAGTCACAGTTAAGACAAGCCAAGCAGACGCAACTGGAAGCCTCAAGGCGAGCGGTTGAGGATAAAATGAGCAAACAGTACAAAGAGCAAGAAATACAGCCAAACGCCACATATTTTTGTGTAATAACCACCACAACAGGAAACCAAGCCTATAAAATAATACAAACCGAAAAGGGAACCTTTGGAAGAGTGAAATATAAGTGGTGTATATCCGATAAATTGGAGGTGAACCCCGAAAACTTTAAAGAAGGTAAACAGGTAAAACCAAACGAAATAACACGACAAAAAACATTCAGAATATAATTTAACAAACTACTAAAATACGAAAACCATGTTTAACAGCCAATTTTACCCAACACCGCCCGAAGTTATTGATTTAATGATAGGCGCATACGATTTACGGGGCGCTACCATCTTAGAACCTTCAGCGGGAGCCGGTCACCTCGTTACAGCACTCCAAAACGCAGGCGCCGAAGTGATAGCATGTGAGAACGACCCACGTCTAAAAATACTAACAGCAAATAAATGTAAACTAATAGCGGACGACTTTTTAACAGTAACACGGGAACAAATTAGCCACATTGATTATATAGTAATGAACCCGCCGTTTAATGCTGATGAAAAGCACATTTTACACGCCTACGAAATAGCACCCGCAAATTGCCAGATCATTGCACTTTGTAACCTTAGCACCGTCAAAAATACGTATTCAAAGGACCGCGAACGGTTACGGGGTATAGTTGATGAACATGGCAGTTTTGAGGATATAGGCGAAGCATTCACCACCGCAGAACGAAGCACAGCCGTTAAAGTGGCATTAATACGGATAAGAAAGCCGGGAGGCAGCGCCACCGGAGACGAGTACACAGGCTTTTATTTAGAAGATGAACCCGAAGAAGCGGGAAGTTACGGGGTAATGAATTATAACGCAGTCCGCGACCTTGTTAATAGATATGTGGGAGCCTGCAAAATTTATGATAAGCAGGTCGAACAAGCCGTACTAATGAACCAACTAACATCCGGATATTTTAGCACCGATTTAGGCATGAGTATAACCAAAGAAGGCGCACCGCTCAGTAAAAACGAGTTTAAAAAGCAGATGCAAAAAGCCGGATGGGATTGGATATTCAAAAAGATGGACCTTAAAAAAACCATGACACAGGGACTCAAAGACGATATTAATAAATTTGTCGAAAAGCAGACGCACATCCCATTTACAATGAAAAATATTTTTGCCATGCTTCAGATAGTTCACGGCACAACCGCAGCCCGCATGGATAAGGCTATCTTAGAAGTATTCGATAAAATAACGAGCCACGACAAAGACAACCGCCTGAATTTAGAAGGATGGAAAACAAACAGCGCCTATTTAGTGAACCGTAAATTTATAGTGCCTCATCTATGTGAGCAGGATAAATATAATAAAGGCAAAGACGCGATACAAACGAGCTACAGCGCCAATTTTAACCAGATCGAGGACCTTGTAAAAGCACTCTGTTATATAACGGGTGATAATTGGGAAAACTTCGGGGAGTTGAGAGAGTTTATAAATTACCCGTACAAAGTTTATCACAGCGGGAAAGTGGAAAGTTTTAGGGACGATGTACACTACTCAGGCAGTTTTAGCCGAGTCGCTGAACTTCAAAAACAGGGGATAAAATGTGAAACCGCCACAGTAAAAGCCATTTACGGGGAACTATTCGAGTGGTCCTATTTTACGATAAGAGCCTATAAAAAAGGAACCATGCACTTTGAATTTACCGATGAAAAAATTTGGAGCGCATTTAATCAGAGAGTTGCAAAATTAAAAGGGTATCCGTTACCTGAGAAAACCAACCACACGAAGAAAGAACAGAAAACAAGGACCCAAACAACAACGCAACCCGCAAACGAATTATTTAGTATAACATTTTAAAACGATCAACCCAATGAAACAAGACACCCGCAAAACAGTAGTACGATTCTATGTTGAACCAAACGGCGAAATATTGGCAACATTCAAAACGCCCGCACAATTTAACGGATATAG
>CAYTBU010000081.1:0-2157 GCA_964436105.1 uncultured Rickettsiaceae bacterium
GATTACTTCGTAATGGTCATCACTCAATTGAAGATATAAGACTTTGTTATGATATGGCTGTAGAATTAGGTTACAAATCGGATGAATTAATTAACTATACTCGAATGATGCTAAGACTTATTAAAACTGAAGAGAGAATACTAGCACAGATGAATGGTAATATAGAGTTAGAAGAAAACCAATCTGATGCTATACAACAAGCTAACAATATTATTTGTTTGTCTAAAGCAGTAAAACGACAAAAAGCTAAGCCATTTGTTCGTGACTGCATAATGTCAATGAGAGTAGCACACAGTTTTTTTAAAGAGCATCCTCAGGATTAGTAGATTCTTCTCCTAACAGAGATTGCTCTCACTCATTAAAACATTTATCTCGTAGATCTTCTATGCCTAGAAGTTGAGCTACTTCTTCCGAACTTTTAGGGCTACGAGACCGGATCGTAGTAAAGAACATCACACACTTAATTTATTTGCTCGAGCGATTGCGGAATTTGCAGCTGTGGATTATTCTTCAGAGAACGAGTTATACAGATATAACAAAAACCTGTGTAAAAATTTGTCCGGAAAAGTCTTGCCATATCAGGCCTAGTACTTCTGGGTGTTGTATTATAAGCTTTTTATATTGTATTTTACTGCTCAAAACTAACAATTGATTTACAGATGTCTTAATACGTACTCAGCACTAAGCCTCTTAATATTTTAAAGTATATTTCTATCTTGATAGGCCTTGCTGCTTTGTTTTGAGCGAACCCTTCGGTACAGTGTTGCTTGTCAAACCATTTTGTTGTAATGCTTTTATCAACAAGGCAACTTTTTCTTGAGTGCTTGCTTGGCTCGTGCTTTTTTGATCAGTTATCTTTGCTATCTTAGTAAAATTTGATTCTTTTTGTTGATTTTCGATAGCGATTGACACTTGTGTTTCCAATACGGGATTTGTTTTGTTATCCATTAATCTAGCAATTGTTGTATGTAATTCAGAATTTTTAATTGCTGCAACATAGTGAGGTAGAGAATGACCTTTGGTGGCAAGTTTGTTTTTATCTACTATTAGTGGTACAGTTTTATTGCCTAAATAGAAAATTTGTGAAGGATGAGAATATTTATCAGTGTCTTTGGAGGTAAAAAGATGTATTTTTGATTGATCTAGTAGGGGGTTCCAAGTCATATCACGAGTTAGTTGTTCGGGTTGTAACACTCCAATATCTTTCCCAGAAATGATAGTTGTTTTGGGAAAACGTAATTCAGGTAAGTCAACATAATCAGCAGCATACGCTACAGATATTCCCTTGATATATGTGAACAAGCTGTGCACATCAGGTTTGCTCAAATTATAATCCTCTAAAAGAATTTTTCTAAAACAATTCTCCATCATCATAATTTCTCTTCCTCCAACGCTAAAAGAAAACAAAGTAAGTGATTTTTTTGGTTCTTGCAAATCTGACGTTTTGTCATTCACAAATCGCGGCAATATGTAATCACGTGTTAAAGATTCGATGTATGGGGAATAATATAATTTATCTTTATTATAAGTTGTCGCAGCCTCAAAACGTTCTTTCCTAGTAGCATTAGGATAAATTGCTCCATATTTCAAAGCGCTTTGTGCTGGCAATAGCGTTTCTACAGACTTGAGTAACGCAGACATATGAAATGAGCTATCAAAATCTAAACCTCCAAGCGCTAATAAATCCAAGTCTTGATAAGAGGATGGGGGTATTTCTAATAATTCCTTTTTTCCATTATCATTTGTTATCCGCATATAAGCTTTCCCACGCATTTCAGGATCATAGCCAGGGGATGGAGTAAAACTAACATGGGTTGGATTAGCAATGTTTTCAGCGCTTAAGATACTCCTAGTAGCAAGATTTGACGCTAATCTTGCAAATCGTATTTTTGACATAGTTAGTTAAGTGTAAGTATTATTAATAATAATTATACTTAACTCAATACCTAAATACCTAGAATAATTAAATAAAATAGTTCTTATTAAAACAAAAGTGTGATATATTTAAAATTTTAGAAATATAAGAATAATCATGAGTTTAAAATCAATTTTATTAAATTTTGCTAGTTCCATCTTTAAGACTTTCTCTGGAAATATTAGAACGTCCTCAGAAATCACGAAAGATTTACTCCAACAAAGTAGACAAACGGTAGATAC
>CAYTBU010000081.1:2167-3637 GCA_964436105.1 uncultured Rickettsiaceae bacterium
AAAATTGACAATGCTTTTTACCAAAAAAACAAGGAACTCTATGGCGAACGTCACTTCGTAGAACATACTGAAAACTTACAAGATATTCCAGCATTAGATTATACAAAACTGCGTGACCAAAAATTACGGGAAACTATAGAGGATGAATTAATAAATAACATGGCTAAAAAATTACTAAAGCAGAATGGTAAACTTTCAGACCACGAAATAGAAATCTTTGAAACTATAGAAGACTCACAAATAATAGCTGAATTGTTAGGGCTAGAATCTATACGAGAGCAATGTTTAGACGAAATGGAGTAAACACTTATTTTCTTACTATTACGCTAAATGTTCTATGTTTCTTGAGTAGTGTGCATCAATTTATTGTTGTTCGTGTGATATGTTGCAATACATAGAGCGTCAAGGGCTATAGCGAGATGTATTAATTCTTCTTCTGTAAGTCGGTTATTTATAGGTTGATTATTTGATAAAGCTTGTGTTTGTAAACAGACAATGAGTTGTAGAGCTTGAGGTTGATTGTTAGATGATTGTAGGTCTTGAGTGATATAGATGTTATATTGATTATTTGTCTTTAGTTGATTAATTGTTCTAGAGATTATTTGGTTGGTTTCAAGTTCTGAAACGATGGATGAATGGTTATGTTCTATATAAGAGCTGATTAAAGGATGATTTTGTATGATAGGAAAGTTGGTAAGATGTGACGCGTTATCAATATTTAGAGTTAAAGAAAAAATATCATTAAGATGAAAGTAGTTTTTGATTCTTGCCTTTATATCTTCAAAATGATTAGTTGCTGTTGTGATGCTGGAGTTTACTTCCGGGTTTTGAGCGTGTACAAAGAGTGACTGAATAAAATCAGAATGAGTTTCTATATTGTGCTGGTTCTTTTTGCGCTGAATATATTTTTTAATATACGAACCGAGGATTATTACGGTTAGCCCCACTAGGAAGAAAATTAGTTCATCATTCATATAGTCAGTAATATTAGAGTTAGTGAGTTAAAAAGTCTGATTAAGTAACGTGGTATACTAACAGCTCTAGTGTAACTAAAGTTGATATTTAATCTTTTCTATCTCATCTTTTGAGAGTCCAGTCACTTGTATTATTAGGGATTCTGGTAGATTTTGCTCTAGCATACGCACTACCAGCCCTAAAGTTTTTTGCTGCAGAAGCTGGTCTGCTTCATTGGATTTACTTAAAGTTTTAACACTAGGTTTGCTTATTTGCATATATTTAGTCTTTGGGTTTTGAGAATTGATTATAATCTAGATTGTATTATATAATTAAAAAACTATAGTTTAAACATTTGTTTTAATAGATTGAATAAATAATATTTTATGAAAATAACTGATATCATACCATGTTCTACATTAGTATCACATGAATTGCCAATTTATGAAGCCAAGATTCAAGCGGGATTCCCGTCTCCTGCAGATGATTATATCAGTGGTAAATTAGATTTAAATA
>CAYTBU010000082.1:0-3624 GCA_964436105.1 uncultured Rickettsiaceae bacterium
ACTCTGAGCTCCTGCACGCTTTACCACCCAAGAGCCATCTCTTGGTAGTACATGCTGACTCGTCATGCCCCTCTCTACAGCTTGTTTATAAGCCTTTACTTGAGGGTGATTCTGGTTAGTTTTATACGTAATTTTTTTCATAGCATCTAATCAAGTCAAATATTGATTGAGGCAATTATATCAGCTTCTGACAATTGCAACGACCTATTCATACATTGATCTCAGATCCAGACATGGATCAATTTGGCAATAGATCTGGAAGAATTGAGTTATTTTTGAAGAATCGGTTTTTGAAACGCCTGCTCTTCAAACTTCTGCCACTGCTCAGGTGTAACTTTTTCCAATGCGTCTTTGCGCATTCTTAAATCGGTCGGACTACCATCTGCGCGGTTCAAAACCGCATAGTTCACATCTATCAAAGGCTTCAGTACCCGCGAGTAACTGTCATCTTTTAAATTAAAATAAATGAAAGTGGGTGGGTTTGTGCGCATCATTTCTAACCACGCATCGCGGAGATATGGAACCCGATAAGCCCACTCCAAGTGAAAGTTTTGTCTACCTGCCAACGGTACGTTGGCCATCATGTTTAGGTACCCAGAGCCGTCGGGTCCAGTCAGCAGGGAGTCCCCTGGATGGCTGATTGTTTTAAGTGCCGCGCCGTAAGCTTGGAAAGTATCGTATTGAATATTGTAATCTGACAACCTATTTCTTTTTTCCCAAACCCAGCTCAAATTGGTCAATAAAATTAAACACGATGTTATTACAATGCCATTTCTTAATAAATTATTTGATTGTTTATGGCTGAGTTTTTGATATAAAAAAATAGTAGCCCAGCTAGTCAAAACGCTCACACCCGCCACATATGGAAATGCGTGAAATCCTTGAAAGAAAATGCTATTGGGCTGGCTTACTCTAGTGTTGAGCAAGTAGACCAAGCCAATCATTGCCAGCGGTTGAAAAGTGGCACGCCAGCGCTTCACAGATGAGCTCTGCAACTGGACCCAGTAGGCTATACCAATTACTATTGCTGATATGTAAAACCTTGATATCACATGACTAGGTGTTGTGATGTGGATGAGCGGGAAAAGTAGTAACCACAGGTAGTGCCAAACATCATTGTTTGCTTCGATGGGAATAAAATAGACCAAATTATTAATCACTGCTTCCTGTAACCACTCGAAAAAGTTTATATAGGAAAACAGGCCAACAAATGCAACCGCAGGGCTAAGTAGTTGTAACTTACGGTGATTCTGGGTACTCTGTTGAAAGTAATAGATATTGGCCAAAAGCACAAACGGCCAAAGTGGTAGCAGGCTAAATGTTATCCAAAAGGTTGCCAGTCCAAAAATCACGGGATCTAGTTTCAACTGATCTTTATCCAAGATTGACCAGGACATCCATATCACTGCGGGGATAACCAGCGATTCTGCCAGCACGTGCCAGGCAAAAAAATAGTGGCCCAAGCTGTAGGTTATTAGCACACTTAAAAGTCCGCGCCATGAGTAGCGAGTCACAATCACTGCTGAGGTAATTAGAGCAAATGCCCACATGCTGAGCCGGAGTCTGTCCACAAACTCAAAAAAAGTTGCGTAAGGAATCACCTTTGCCAGTAGTGCGCCCACAAGCACGGGCAGCGGCTGGTGGTTGGTGCTCAGGTTGTGGTAAAGATCGCGGCTAAAGTCTGTGATCATCCAGCCTAAAGTTACATGCTCGGTTTCATCTTGAAAATAAAATGAATGGCTCTGATTTTTGACCCCGATTAAAAGTATTGCGAAAAAAATAAGCAGTAATAGAAAGGATAATACGCGATGAAGATATCTGGGCACCTTTATATGATACAGCATTGAGGTGCTTTATCATTCGCATGAGTCTATACAAACTATAAGAACAAAAGCAGCAAGCCTGCTGTAACTCCAAAAATTCCAATCATCTTTTTCAACGTCAGCTCATCTTTAAAAAAGTAGGCAGACAGCAGGGTCAATAAAGAAATAGATGCGGCATTGGTCGCATTCACGTAGCCAACATTTGGTGCAAGATTGAAAGCAACCTGCATGAAGTAGGCGTAAATTGAACCAAAAATACCAGTAAGTATGAGAGTCATAATTTGTGGTTGATTAATTTTAATCAGGAAAATCTTCTTGGCAGCTATCTCCCTGATAATTAAACCTGTTGCGACCAACATGGATAAAATAAGTCTGGTCAGGATGGGCACGCCGAGGTTAAGTAAGTACTTGGAACTTAAAGCCAATAAGCCCCAGCAAAAGAATGCACCCATGGTATATGGAAGCCACAAATTATTGAATGCTGTGTTATTTTTGTTTTTATCTAGTGTAATAAATGCGGAGAAAATAATAATTAATAAGATGGCGACCACCGATTTGAATGTCAATGGTGCAGAAAAAATAAAAACTGAAGCAATTGATGTAAAAATGACGTAGCTTTTTGAAATAATTAAGCTATATCCAGGGTTAGGTGAAAGCTCGATTCCTTTTAGAGAAAACACGTTGCCTAGATAGGTAAAGAAAATGCCCTGAATGAGAATAAGTAGGTACTCTACTGGCCTCAACGTAAACGAAGTTGGGGTGCCCACAGCGATCACAGAATAAACTAGCACTGGTATAAGAAACATGGCTAAATTTGTTAGCTGCTGAGGTGTTTTGAGGGTATTGCTCTTTCTGACGCAAAGATACAAAGCTACAGAACTAAAGAACATGAGTAAGCTGGCAAGTATCCAATTCATAGGTGGGTAGTGTAGGAGGTTCCGTGGGAGCGATCCTTAGACACTCTACTTCCTCAGAGTTTATATCATCTCTCTAATAGTTATAAATTCTTCATCTTTTGAAGGCGGTTGGAATTCTTTTATGTAGTCATCAAATTCTTGTTCAGTTATGTAGAATGAATCTATGGGTGGATTGTCGCTTCTTTTGACCGTTCTTTTTTTCATCAAATCAACAGAAGTGTCTAAATTATAAAACTTCGCTATTGCGCCAACATCTTTCAATTTCTGACGTATTTCATCTCTTTGTTTTCTATGCCAAAAACCATCATCGATAATAACACTTGCACCTGCTGCCAAACACTTTAGAGCAATTTCAGTTGTAAGCTCAGTCATTTTAGAATCATACTCTTGGAACTTATCCTTTGGTGGATTATTACCAAATAATTTGATCACCCATTCATCTTTGGTAAATCTAACAGCACCTGTTTCTTTTTCAAGTTTTCGAGCAAAGGTTGTTTTTCCAGCACCGATAAATCCACAAATAAGATGTGCAGTTGGTTTATTACTCTCTTGCATCAAAGAATCATAGCATGAGGTTTCAATGCGGAGTTGAGGTGAAATATTTTGATAAAATAATCTGGTTTATTTACTAACAACTGAAACTAATAGATTTCAATTTAACTATGTGATGATTGAGATCCTGTGAATTAAATTGATAGCAACTTGACTGAGTGAGATTATCTAAAATAAATTAAACAATCACGTTATTTATTTTATTTTTTTTCTATTTATTATCACAAATAAAGATAATGTTGTAACAATGGTGCTCACAATATAGCTAGGAATTCCTAGTAGTATTAATATAACCATGGCCATCACTGCGATTATTCCAATGCCTGCAAGAA
>CAYTBU010000083.1:0-3618 GCA_964436105.1 uncultured Rickettsiaceae bacterium
CTAATAATATTGATAATATTTCGACTTATTTATAATGCTTCGGATAATTATATCATATCTAAATACATAGCAATAAAGTTATCCACATTTAGTTAATTCCCCCGGCCAGGTTGTAGATAGGTACCAAAATTGAAACCAGAAGCAACCCAACACCGAGACCCAAAACCACGATCATTACTGGCTCGATGAGCCCAACCAATGTGTCCACAGCGTCATCCACTTCTCGTTTGTAGAAAGTCGTCATAGTATTCAAGATAACTCCGAGTGATCCAGTCTCCTCACCCACTCTTATCATCTGCACCATCATCGATGGTATATGCTGATTATGTTTGGCAAAAGTCGTAGATAAAGGCAGACCGGACTTGATCCCGTCCGCTACTTCTTTCAAAATATCTTGGTATACATAACTCCCAACGACTTCAGCTGTAATATCAATGGCTCGAATGATTTGTACTCCAGAGCTGAGCATGATATTCAAATTATCAGCAATTCGAGAAAGATAAAGTTGTTTATATAAATTTCCAACATAAGGTATAGAAAGTCGAGTTCGATCTAAATACTCCTTACCTTGTTCGGTCGTAGCTATTCGCCAAAGCCAAACACCAAAAATTACCAAAAAGATAAAGAAAAAAATACCGTAGTTAACAAACAAATCTGAAACCCCGATAACCACCTTGGTGTAAAATGGTACATCTTGACCAGAATCCAATATAATTTCTGAAAGTTTTGGTATTACGACAACCATCATTAAGGTAATAACCACAAAGAAAGTAAAGACCACGAAAACCGGATAGATCAAGGCATTTCTGGTCTTGCTGGTCAGGGCAAATTGTCGATCTAAGTAATCAGCAAGGCTAGCAAAAATCTGGTCGAGCTTACCTGTCTCTTCTCCAACTTTTACCATATTTAAGTAAAAATTTGAAAAGACATCTGGATGCCTAGATAGTGCTCCAGATATAGAAACTCCAGCTTTTAGATCATCACAAATAGTATTAAGCTTGAAACCAAGGAATTTATTCTCAGTATTATCTGATAACATTGTAAAAGCCTTGAGCGCGGAGACCTGAGCGGCAAAAAGTGTAGCCACTTGACGAGAAAGGATCACCACTTCTTTAGTAGAGACTTTATTAAAAAAAGAAATCTGCCAAACTGACTTACCCGCCAGTCCCTCTTCTTCGATTGAGATAATAACCAATCCACGACGCTGAAGACCAGAAATAGCCATGTCACGATTTGGTGCATCAATCTCCCCGTCTTTATTTATTCCTTCTCCATCTACAGCCTTATATATAAATAACATTGTTTCAAAGCTAATTAGCTAATTAACTTATAATTACATCATGCGCTCTAGTCCTTTGGGATTTTGAGAAAATTGATGCGCACTCTCGATCGATATTTCTCCAGCCCTTACCAGCTCCACCAAAGAATGATTGAGGTCCACCATTCCAGACTCTGACCCAGTTTCAATAATAACATCGATCTCATGGGTACGTTTTTCACGAATCAGATTGGCTACGGCGCTATTATTTAAAAGTAATTCGTAAGCCGGTACAAGCCCTCCAGCAATTCTTGGTATAAGTCTTTGCGAAAAAATTCCCAGTAAACTAGTCGAGAGCTGAGAACGTATTTGACTCTGTTGTTCTCCTGGAAAAGAATCTATGATTCGATCAATTGTCTGTGAAGCATTGTTGGTATGCAGTGTCGAAAAAACTAAGTGCCCAGTCTCAGCCGCAGTCACCGCAGTAGCTATCGTCTCTGGAGTGCGCATCTCTCCTATCATAATGACGTTCACGTCTTCCCGAAAGACAGATTTAAGAGCAATATGAAAATCTTTAGTATCAATACCAACTTCACGTTGATTGATAATAGATTTATTTGCGACATATATATGCTCAATTGGGTCTTCAATGGTCATAATGTTGCGAGTCTGCTCATTGTTGATCAAATTTATCATCGAAGAAAGTGTCGTCGACTTTCCTTGTCCTACTGGACCAACAACCAAGAAAAAACCCTGCTTATTGTGAGTTAGTTCTGAAAGAATAGGAGGCAAATTTAGGTCTGAAAGAGTTTTTACTTTTTGAACAAGACGAAGCGCAATGTTGATTAGACCTTTTTGAAAAAAAGTATTACCTCGCAAACGAACTTCACCCCGAAAATCATAAGAGAAATCCATTTCTTGCTCAGCCATAAAAGAATTAATTTTTTCTTTAGAAAGTAGTTCGTCTAAAAAACCTTTCATATCTTCGTTGGTTAAAATTGGATTTTTTACTAAAAAAATAAGCTCGCCTTCAACACGAATAGCCGGCACTCTCCCTGCCCCCAAATGAAGATCAGATCCGCTCTGACGAACTACTGTTAAAATCAATTCTTCAAGTACTTTTTTGTGATCCATAATATTTATAATTATTATTGCTTAATCATTTTACTGGTGACGATATCTTGTACCTGGGTGATAACTTCCATTGGGGTCGAGCTAGCTTTGATAATATAGCCAGCAACCCCAAGAGCATTACCTCGGTCAATATCTGCTTGTTGGTTTCGGTTTGATAAAACCAACTTTAAAGAATTGGGAGCTAGGTTGTCGTCATTAATTTTTTTCAACATTTCAAAACCATCCATCTCTGGCATCATAATATCTGATAAAATAACTTCAGGATTAAGTCCGGCAACAAGTTTATCGATGGCCTGCAAACCATTTGAAGCGGTATGCACAGCAAAATTATTCTGACTAAATTTCAAAGCATACATATCCAACAAAAAATTATCATCGTCCACAATTAAAATTTTTCTTTTTTCTCCTTCTTCCATATGTAAATTATTATACTATTTTAATAAACTTTACGCGACTTTTTATTCATTATCATTATTAAAACGATAAATTTCTCGAAAAGGGATAATACCTTGCATGGATTTCAAAATAGCATCTTCGCGCATCATGAGCATACCTTTCTTACGAGCTGTCTTGTAAATCTCAGCATTAGTTGGGCTTTTTAATATAGTGCTAATCATTTCTTGGTCGACTTTAAACATTTCAAAAATAGCGACACGCCCCTTGAGTCCAGACGGACATTCGGGTGATGGTACAGCATCGTACACTTCATCCCTTCTTGGTACCTTATCTAAAAATTCTTTAGGTAAATCTTTAAACTGTTCTTCGATTTGAATTCGTAAACTTTCTTCGATTGGTACTGCTTTTCTCGAAGTCGGATAAATCATTTGTGCTAAACGCTGAGCAATAGATAAAATCAAAGTCGGCGCAATCAAATATGGATCGACGCCCATGTCGACCAATCTGGGAACAGCTCCAATAGCGTTGTTGGTGTGCAAAGTTGAGAGCACCAAGTGCCCAGTCAAGGCTGCCTGAATGGCAAGTTGGGCTGTTTCTTTATCACGAATTTCTCCAACCATGATAATATCTGGGTCTTGTCGAAGAATCGAACGGAGCCCAGTAGCAAAAGTGTAACCAATTTCTGGCACAACTTGAGATTGATTAATGTTGGGCATGTGATACTCGACTGGATCTTCGAGCGACACTATATTATTTTTTTCTTTATCTAATTCATTAACCATCGAATACAAAGTGGTAGATTTTCCAGAACCAGTCGGACCAGTAACCAA
>CAYTBU010000084.1:0-3493 GCA_964436105.1 uncultured Rickettsiaceae bacterium
AACAGGTTCTGTAGTGTTCAATAATGCTATTAATGTATTAACTGGTGGTACTGGTGTTGGTACAATTGGTACTGCGGGTGCCGCGCTAAAAGACGTAACTATTACTGATTATGTTGATACTTCTACACTCGGTAGCGATGTTTATGTTGGCACTCTTACTTTAGACAATAATGCTAACTCTATATTGTTAGAGGTACAAAAATCTTTCACTGGTAACATCGCCTTTAAAGGCAATATAAACCATCGGGTTGCATTCTTAGGTGGCAGCAAAATGACAGGTAACATCACTACTGATGCTATGAATAAAGGTAGAGTTGGGTTTGTGGGCAACTCTACTTTTGTGGGTGACTTAGGTAGTAATGGTACAAATCTAAATTGGGTTTCAATAGACGCAGGTGTTAATACAAATATCAACGGTAATATTTACGCCACTGACTTTTTTAATAGAGGCACTTTAACTTTAGGCAAGGATATGGCTATTTCTAGTGATATCACTGCTACTTCTGGTTCAACTTTGAACCTTGCTGGTCATAATTTAACTGCAAATGGTGTAATACTTGGCGCTGCTGACAATATGAATGTTAATTTCGGTTCAAGCTCTGCTGCTACTTTGATTTTAACTAATGCAACAATTGACAATGATGTACTTCATAAGGACAGTATCATCAGAACTCATTTTGACTCAATGCCTTATATCGCTACTGTTGGTTCTGAAATTGAGTTAATTAAAGCAACTGTTGTTGGTGGACCTCAAGCAGATTTGATGAACACTTATTTAACTAAGCAAGTGACTCTAGCTAATACCGAGAATGCATTCTTGAAACTAGATGGAACAATCAAAGTTAAGCAAAATGGTAATCAATTAATCGCTTACACAACATCAAAAGCTAAATCTTTCGATGAGATTACAAAGGCTGGTTATGGCACAGTTAGTGATAATGCAACTCAAAATGCTTGGTCACAATTCTTAGAGGCTTATATTAAAGAGACTTTAGGTCAAATAGAGAAGCAATATTTTGCTAATGCTGGTACTTTAACTCCAACACAAAATGCTGAGCTATTTACAACTTTATCGACAGTTACTCAATTAATAAATATGATTGCTACGTCTCACGCTTTATCTCATAACGAGATTACAAATGATATCAGCAGCCGCCTATCAACATCTGGTGACGAAGGTCATAAAATGGGTGTATGGGCACAAGGTTTCGGTGCAAAAGCTACTCAAAAGGCTCGCAGTACTAATGCTGGTTTCAAATCTACTAGCATGGGCTTAACCTTAGGTGCTGATACAGAAATTAGTGACAATAGCTTACTTGGTCTTGCTGGATCTTTCAGTAATGCTGATACCAAGCTAAAAGATCAATTAGCTGGTGGTAAAGTAAAAGCAAAAACCTATGGAATTTCTCTATATGGTGCTCACAATATTAATCAATGGGTGATGCAAGGTGCTTTATCTGTCAGTCACGCTAAATCAACAGTGAATACTTCAGGTAGCGCAAAGTTCACATCCACTAACTTTGGTGCTAGAACTACTATTGGTTATAAATATAGCATGAATGATGTTATGTTAACGCCAATGGCTGGTTTGGAATTTGCAAGATTTGGTAAGTCTAATGCTACTGAAACTGGTACATACCAAAGAGTTATTAAGAACAAAGCGTTGAATAAATTATCAGCAATTATTGGGGCTAAACTCTCTACTAGGGTAGCAGAATTCACTCCTGAAATCCATGCTTTAATGGATTATAATTTAACTGGTAAAGCTCAAAAATCTAGCGTTGGTCTAGGTTCTGATGCAACAGTTAATATTGCAACTCCAAGCGCAAAGCCTGTACGTGCAACATTTAATCTAGGTGCTTCAGTAACTGGAACAAGTGATAATATTGAATATGGTATTGGTTATGATGCAACTTTGGCGAAGAAATATATTGCTCACCAAGGTTCTATTAAAGTTCGTTTGAACTTCTAATATCTTATTAAAACAGAGTATAAGAAAACCCGCTCTTTTATATAAAAAGCGGGTTTTTTTTATTTGTAGTTATTCAAGGCCTAATCAAGAGTGTATAGTCTACTTCCGCCCTATTAGCGTAATGAACTGTATAATTAGTTATTGGTCATCTCCTAAAGCTTGATTTCAGCGTTGCCCGATACCGTCACCAGCGAGGCGCTTAGAGCCGTGGCAATCTAGTAAGATAGTCTTACTATCTTACTAAGTCATTGGGGCTTAAAATTATAAGTAAATTCACTGGATGGATGGCTACGTCGGTCTAAAAACCCCCTCTTAGGTGACGAAAAAACTCACCATGAAAAAGCCAAGTCAAGTCCTTAAACAACTATGCGCCTTCAGCAAGTATTTTATTGAGCTTATTAATCAGCTGCGTACTATTATATGGCTTAGCAATGAAGTTTGTTGCATTAAGTTCGTGCGCCTTATTCATTTCTTTCTCATCCGAGATGCCGCTTTGTAATAGAACTGGAATTTTTCTTAAATGCTCATCTTTACTTAGCGCCTCTAAGACTTCGATACCACCCATATCTGGCATCATCATATCCAGCAGGATCAAATCCACATCCGAATGTATTTTTAAATAATCCAAAGCCTCCTGGCCATTGCGACATTTAATTAAGCTATATTCTGGCGCTAAGGTTAAGAATAATTCAGTGCCCGTAAGGCAAATTTCTTCATCATCGATCATTAAGATCTTATAATCTCTATCCTGTTTTTTAGGGATATTGCGCTCTACTGACATATCTATAACCGGTAATATGACGTGGAAGTTTGCACCACGATCTTCATTATTTTTTGCCCAGACCTTACCATGATGAAGCTCTACAATTTCTTTTACAATTGAAAGGCCAAGACCCGTACCGCCAGCTTTCGTGGCAACTCTACTACTCTGCACAAAAGGCTCAAAAATTGTTTCTAATTCCTGCTCAGGAATCCCAATTCCTTGGTCGGTAACAACAATTTCAATCGCTTTATGATCAGCAATTTCAGTATCATTTAAGGCAATATTAATCTGGCCATTTTTCGGTGAAAATTTAATCGCATTAACAACAATATTACGCAGCACTTGCGATATTCTCTCACGATCAGCATTCATCAGAACGCGCCCTGTTTGCGCAAAATTAATGGTAATATTTTTCTCAGCCATATATAAAGCTTTTGCTTCTTCAATAAAACTATTAATCGATTCTACCAGATTAAATTCTTCCAAGGTCAATTTCATTTTACCTTCATTGAATTTTGCTAAATCAAGCAAATGCCCCAGAAGGTTTGAAAGACGCTTGGCATTACTAGATATTTGTGATGCTACTTCCTGTCTTTTTTTATCATCGAACTGATCCCAATTCAGAGCCAGCCCTTCCGCAAGAGCGGTAAAACCATGCACCGGGGTGCGAATTTCATGACTCATATTATTTACAAAAGCAGCCTTTGCATCTAAAGCTTCTTCCAAAAGATGATTCTTTTCAACCAGCTCCTCTTCTA
>CAYTBU010000085.1:0-1888 GCA_964436105.1 uncultured Rickettsiaceae bacterium
CCATCCATCATATCTGAGGGCGCTATAATATCTGCGCCAGCTTTGGCTAAGGTTAAGGCTTGATTGCAAAGGGCGTCAATAGTCGTGTCGTTATGTACATCTTCATTTATTACTATGCCATCATGGCCATGGGTTGTGTATGGGTCAAGGGCTACATCGCAAATGATTCCAATATCAATTTTTTCTATTTTAAGGGCTCTGATAGTTCTGCAGATCAAATTATCAGGATTATATGCTTCATGAGCATCTTCTGACTTAAGTTTTGAGTTTACTACTGGAAATAAAGCGATAGCTTTGATTCCTAGAGCTGCAGCTTTTTGTGCTTCTACTATAATTTGATCAATGGAGAGTCTAAATACTCCAGGCATGGTTTTGATTTCTTCGCGCGCGCCTTGGCCTTCAATTATGAACAGAGGTAAAATGAGGTGATGAGGGAGCAAAGAATTTTCTGACACTAAATCTCTTAGCCATTCATATTTTCTAGTTCGCCTTAGCCTTACGGTTGGATACATAATTCTCTCCAAATATATCACATAGAGGTAAATAAAGTGATATAATTTACCAATTGTGCCTGAATTTATCTCGGTAGTATGATATATTACTATGGATAATTCAAGTATTAATGAGGTGTTTAATGTATAAATATGAGTTTTTTAATCCTCTTTATACAATGTTGGAAATTGGTAGATTTAATATTTCGCCATTTAGAATCTATCTTAATTCTATGATTGGCTATTTAGAAAGTCCATATGACCCTTTGTATAACACTCCTTTGGCTCAAACTATGCGTGCGGCGATTGAAATGACAGAGCGTCTTACCCGCGATTATGAAAAGCCAGAGTTCGATATTCAAGAGGTGGTTATTGGTGAGAAGACGCATAAAATTACACAAGAGACTGTTATTAGTAAAAGTTTTTGTAATTTGGTGCATTTTAAGAAAGCTGTTCCGACTAAACAAAAGCAGCCAAAATTGCTAATAGTAGCTCCGATGGCGGGTCATCATGCCACTCTTTTGCGCGGCACGGTGCAATCTATGTTGCCGCGGTGCAATGTGTATATTACTGATTGGATAGATGCTTCTCAAGTGCCTGTGAGCGATGGTTCTTTCGATATGGATGATTATATAAATTATGTAATTGAGTTTTTGCAATTTTTAGGCTCAGATACTCATGTTCTTGCGGTGTGTCAACCAACGGTGCCAGTGCTTGCTGCTGTAGCGTTAATGTCGGAAGCAAAAGATAAATCTGTCCCACTCTCTATGATTATGATGGGTGGCCCCGTGGATGCTCGTAAGAGT
This sequence comes from uncultured Rickettsiaceae bacterium, assembly GCA_964436105.1. GTDB lineage: Bacteria > Pseudomonadota > Alphaproteobacteria > Rickettsiales > Rickettsiaceae > JAGOJE01. The sequence goes on from CAYTBU010000085.1 coordinate 1,298, forward strand.
CCTACGGCTGTGAATAATTTTGCTACAGATAAAAGTATCGATTGGTTTAAAGAATTTGTAATTACTTCGGTTCCAATGAACCACCCTGGTTTTACAAGGAAGGTATATCCAGGATTCTTGCAGCTCGCGGGTTTTATCTCTATGAATTGGCGCAGGCATTTAGATTCTCACGTTGAGCTATTTAAGCATTTATTAGAAGAAGATGATGCGGAGGCTGATGATACAAAAGAATTTTATGATGAATATTTGTCTGTAATGGATTTGCCAGCTGAGTTTTATTTGCAAACAATCAAAGAGGTGTTTCATGACTTCTCTCTTGCGAAGCATAAGCTGATTTCGCGTGGGCGTCATGTGGATACCACAAAGATTACCAAGACTGCAATTCTAGGAATTGAGGGCGAATATGATGATATTTCTGGTCGTGGTCAGACAAAAGCGGTGTTAGATTTATGCCCTAATGTTTCGGATCAGAAGAAGCAATATTATTTACAGAAAGGGGTAGGGCATTATGGAGTTTTTAGCGGAAGTAAATTCCGTAATGAAATAGCACCGGTAATTATTGAATTTTTAGAAAAGTGGGATAAGTAACAG
>CAYTBU010000085.1:1898-3481 GCA_964436105.1 uncultured Rickettsiaceae bacterium
AGCGGCACTTGTCGGAGAACCGCTGTTATAAAGCTTTACGCTGATTGTTTTACTAGTGATTTAACAAGCGCATTAACTGCTAATTGGTGTTCTGAGCTATTTAATTTCATGAAATTTCTTGAAACTTCAATGCACATACGTTGGTGCTTTGTTAAAACTGGCTCTTGATTGTCTTTTTCTAGTCCTTCATAGAAAAACTCTACGTTCTTATGCAGAGCTTTTGCAATTAAGACTAAACGACCTACGGCTATTCTATTTAGGCCTTTCTCATATTTCTGAAGCTGTTGATGCGTTACGCCAATAGTATCAGCTAATTGTTGCCGGGATAGACCTTTAGAGATTCTTAAATTGTAAATCTTATTACCAACAAATGTATCCACTTGTGCAATATAATCATTTTGTCTTGCCATTTTCCTACCTCATATTATTAACTGTTGATAGTAACTACAGTATAAAACTTCATGTATTACTGTGGGTTACTTTTCTTATAATCGCCTGTTTAGTATATTACCTAAACTATAGAATTGTATTAATTTTTATTACTCATAGTGCAATAATTTATTATATTTGATGGTAACATAAGTTAAAGGTGAAGGCAAGAGTTTTTTAAAAAAACTTAATCTATAACAAGATCAGGATTTAATATTTTGTAATATTTATCTATGTCAATTAAAAGTTAATTTGGTTGTGGTGCCCTTTGAAGATTGGGATACGGTCATAATCTTCTAAGTTGAATTGATCGTTGATCTATGTTTATTCATCTTAAAGACAAGAGGGGCTATGATGATACAGCTCTAAGTATGAATCATGGGCGTAGTAGGTTGTTTATGCTCCCTACTACAATTTGTAATAACTCAAAGCTTAAACGCTAATCCGACTCTAATTAAAGGGGTAGCTTTTAAAGGATAGCCTAATCTAAATCCAGCTGTTTTATAGCCAAATGCGCTATAAATTGCTTTGGTTTCATCTAAATTAAGTTTAAGGTTCATTTCGAATGAATAGCCTCGTTTATTAGGTGCTTTTAATGGGTCGAGGTAAAATAATTTAGGTTGTTTCCAAATTGCAAGATTGCAGCCAATGTCTAGATGTCCTTGCTCTGTTATTTTGTCTATAATCACTTCAGCGCCTAAAGAGGTGCCATTTTTATGGTTGCCGCGTGAGAAGTTTATTTGGAAAGGAGTGTAGGAGTTTTTAAAATGGTTAAGCCATTTACTCTCAAGGCCGTAGGGTGTAAATATTCCTCTAAACGCTGGTAGATATTTATAATCCCCAAACTCTATCATAGGATATTCAAAATCTTTGCCCGTGACCAAAGCGTAAGCTGAATAATATAGAAACGGATCTAGTAGTCCAAGAGCTGTATTTGCTTTAAGTTTTGAGGCTGATAAATAATTATCCCCATAGATCAGATTCATATGCTTTATATAGTTTTGAACATCATTGCTGCTAGACTTTTCTTTATAATCAGTGCCAAAAACATAATTAATCTGATCAAAGGCTGAATTAAAATATGCAGCGCCATATACTGGGTGAATTATATCATTAGATAAAATACGGCTTTTGATTTTGCTGGCTAAAACTTC
>CAYTBU010000086.1:0-3470 GCA_964436105.1 uncultured Rickettsiaceae bacterium
TGCGTAACTAGATCTAGTGATAGATTTAGTGACTGCTATCCAGTCCAAAAAATGCTGTCACTGCCTTTATCTAATTATTTGTTATTTAACATGACTCTCCTATATATAAAAAAACACCCTCAAGGCTTAGCTTTCAGGGTGTTTTTTGTTTTTAATGACGCCCAAAACCGCTTTAGGTGAGGAATGCACTTTTTAGTCATCCTGATTTTGGACCCGACGTGCTAATTCGCGTCATAGCGAGCGAAGCGTCGCTATCCAGAAAAAAATAAAAACTGGATGACCACGGAGCTAACGCTCCTCGTCATGACGAAAGGAACTAACAAGGTAACTTAGGTCCGGGGTCTCAGCCATCTCGCGAGATCCTGAGTCGGGGCTCAGGATGAAAATAAGCATCGCATCTTCACTTATCATCTTAATAAACATTGACATCTTCGTTATATAATGTTACATTATGCCCATAATTAATTAACGATTACGATGATGCTGTATCTTACCGACTATAATGAAGCAAAGCGCGCTGCTCTTCGGGATTCTTTTAAAACTCAATTCAAGGACTTAAGGCTCAAGGATTTTACTCCGGGTTTCGTGAGTGCGCAATTTTCAAGTTCGCTTTTGTCATCTACCGTTCTAAATCCTTATATTTTTAAAGTTACTAAAGGAGAAGTATCTTTTATCTTACTAGGTACTTTTCATATATTACCGCTTGATGTTTATCCAGATGTTTTAATTGAACTTCTAGCGTCTAAGCGATGCTTAATTGTTGAATCAGGTGCGGGTGAAGTGGTTGGTGCAAGTAATATCGAAGTTAGTAATAATGAATTTGATGAAAATGAGCAATCGAGCGATATACTTATTCCCTCAGCAGAAGTAGAGGATTGGTTTATTAATTTGCCAATAAAATTCCAACAATTTATTGATGTTATAATGTATGATAGGCTTCCAAACTGCTATCTCTACCCTTTAGACAAAATTAAAGATGAACTATCTGCTATTGCCCAAATTGGCTATCCAGGTTTTATGGATGAGGAGTTATATAATAATGGCTGGGAAGAAGTTTATAGTCTTGAGTCGTGGACGGGGCACATCAATGAATTAAATTCTTATACTGAAGTGGATTTAGAAAAAGAGTTGCTTAAAGATTTAAACACCTTGGAAGGTTTTGTACCACTTGATAGTATTGTAGCGTCTAATAAGTATCTTTCTGGAGTTTATGGCTTAAAAGGTTGCGATGTAGATGAAGAAGATAAGTTTCTAGAAGAAAGGAATATAAAATGGGTGGAAAGGCTAAAAGTTGAGAGTAGCGATGAGGTTTTAGTTGCTGTTGGGTGCGCGCATTTATTTTCAAATAATGGTTTGTTACAGCTATGGGATAATGCTGGCTGGAGTATCGAGCGAGTCGATCTTGCTGGCGAGTGGCACGCTGTGGAATTAACCGCAGATGGGTTGCTTGCTTAAGGGTGTTTTTTCTTAATAAGGAGTGGTAATGCAGTCATCCCGGACTCAGATAGGCTTTGTTGCCTGGTTAGCGTCATGGCGAGGAGGTCATAAGACCGACGTGCTAATTCGCGTCATAGCGAGCGAAGCGTGGCTATCCAGAAAAAAGAAAAAAAGAAAAACTGGATTGCCACGGAGCTTACGCTCCTCGCAGGTGACGACAAAACTAACCATGCAATAAAGCCCCTACGAGCCGGAATGACAATTGAAATTATTCTGCCTTGCTTGGAGCCGCAGCCGGCGCAGGTGCCGGAGCTTCGATTGGCGTAGCAAGCATTTGCTTCATCATATCTACATCCATCAGACCTTGATGAAAACGGCCATTTATGATGAATACTGGAGCGCCATTGATATGAATAGCACCAGCTAGGTTCATGATTTGAGTTTGTAATTCTTGTATTTCTGGCTTCGTCATATCGGCTTCTAATGCGCTAAGATTCAGGCCGTTTTTGGTAATAACACCTTCAATATCACTTTTTTCAATTTGTTTTAAACCCATGATATTATCATGTATCACTTTAAATTTATCCGGTGCTGTCTTATAAATAGTAAGCATTAGTTTAGATAAATATTCAGAGTTAGGGCCTAGAATTGGAATTGGTTTGTAGATGACTTTTACGTTTTTATCAGCATTCATCAATTGATTTAAGACTTCATTCGCTTTCTTGCAATAATTACAATTATAATCATAGAACATTACTACAATCATATTGCCATCTTGATTGCCAGCAGAAGGGCTACCTACTGTGCTTTCTATTTCAGATCTTTTTGCATCAATATTACTCTGGATTTGTTTTTCCATATCTTGAGATTTACGTTTTTGCATAGATTCAATTGATTCTATCAGAATCTCTGGGTTGTTTAGGATATATTCTTTGATTATGGGTTCAATCGCTTCTTTTGAAAGACTAGCTGACGCAGGTGCTTCTACTGGCTGAGTCATTGTTCTGTTAGCTGACCGATAGCCGATAAAAGCTATCATACAAACGAAGAGTGCAAATAATATTTTACCTCTGTTACTTTCCATAAAATCCATAATTTTATCCTTATATTTTAGTTTGTTGTTTGTTAGTATTTCGTCATAAGTAAATTCACTGGATTGCCACGTCGGCCTAAAGGGCCTTCTCGCAATGACGGATTAACCATATAGTCCCAACTATATGCAATACAAAATGTATTGTAAAGGCTAGATCAATAATGCTGTAAGCGAAATTACTCCTCCGTGAGAATTATATCATTCGCCTTGTACCAATCTGGGCTATTAGCAGGTAAATATTTCACCGCGATACGAGCCATCATCTTAGCATCTTTAAGATTACCTTGTTTAAAGAAGAAAATAGCGTGGTTAAGTGAGCTCAAGGCGCTATTGCCGAGTTTGTCATATACTATTGATAGAAAATAATATGGCATTAGATTATCAGGCTCTTTATTTTGTGCGAATTTCAGATCATCGATTATTTGAGTAAAATGAGCTTTATTCTTGCCATCGATGTTTAACATCACTGCTGCTCTACTGATTTTTAGCAATGCATCATCAGGCAAAAGTTCAATAGCTTTTTGATAGGAGGCTAAAGATTCCTTCTTCCCAAAAGCAAATAAAACTTGTCCTTTTAGTTCGTGGTAATATGGGTCTTTGGGCTTTGCTTCGAGCAATCTGTTGATATAATTAGTTGCATCTTGTAATTTCCCTTGGCGCATTGTAATAATGGCCATTACGTAATTATCGATCTCTTCAGAACCAGAAGGACGAATCGACGCTTTTAATGGTGTTGTGAATGCATATAATTTAAAAGCTGCCCTAGTAAAATCATGCGAGATTTTAGGCGAAGTTTTGCTAGTTTTAAATTTTGAAGTGACAACAAAACTAGAAATTGTATTTATTCTATCGACGCTTAGTGGATGAGTCATTTCATATGGATGAGTGAAAAGATTATTAGAGTTATTTTCTAGATAAGTCAGGAGTTTTAGGAGCCCTA
>CAYTBU010000087.1:0-3410 GCA_964436105.1 uncultured Rickettsiaceae bacterium
TTGTAATGACCCGTCTAGATTCCATTGTGATGATGATAAAAATGCGCGTAAAAACGCATCGCCAAAGATCCCATGTTATAATGATGGTACCTTGCATCAGTGTCCTTAATCAACCTTGAGTAATGTTCATTTTGTTGTTATAGAGGTGGTATTTGTAAGGTAAAAATATTAAGAAATCTTGTCGCCTTTTTTTACTATTTTTCTACGTTGCAAGTTTGCCTTTAGGGCTTTTGATAGGCTATTAAAATCTTTAGCCTTAGGTCTGGTATTTTTTTGCTTTTCAGGAGGGGTTGTTTGATTATCTACTTTATCTGACATTTTAATCTTGACCCTTATTAGATTATATGGCATATATTCATAGCAATATATGCTTTGAAGTGCAAGTAGGTTCATTCGCGTTGATAGCTTAGCGTCATTGCGAGGAGCTTTAGCGACGTGGCAATCCAGGAAAAATGAATATATAAACTGGATTACCACGCCCTACTGATGGCCTCCTCGTAATGACGGTGCTGATTATATTGCCGCTATAGCTCAGTGGTAGAGCGCATCATTGGTAATGATGAGGTCGAAAGTTCAATTCTCTCTAGCGGCACCATTTATATATTCATAAATTCTAAAGTTTCTAGCCATAAAATTTGTGTTTTAATCTCACGACCTGGGTAGATTTTAGCTATTGCTTTTTTATAGAATGAAAGTTGTTGTATATATTCTTGTGGCACTTCATCTAAAGATGATATTTTGTCCGTTTTATAATCTAGAATAATAATTTTATTCTCACTTATGGCCAGTAAGTCTATACGACCTATACGCGCACTATCTTCTTTTAAGCCTATGTTTACTTCAGTATGTATTTCGAATGTTAAAAGATTTTGGAACTCATTTTTCGCTATCAAGGCTTCAATTTTCTTTGAAATAAAATATTGTTGATTAGGCGCTAATAATTTAAGAGTTGGGTGTGTTGTTGCTAGGCCAAAGTCTTTGGTGCGCAGCATATCTTCCATGATTTTATGAAACACCCTTCCAAACATCATACCTTTATCTGACTTTAATGGGCTTTGAATATTGGTTGTTTTAGGCAGCGTAAGTTTAATTATAGGATCTAGTATGGTAGGTAAGGTTGGTAAGGGTATAGCTTTTTGCTCCGGTAATTTTTTTGTTGTTATGATCTCGCCATGATTTTGATAAATAAGGGCCGGCGATTCAAAAAAACTATATTGTATTTCTCCATTCGTTATTTCGTTCATAGTATTTGCTATTAATTTATACCAGGAATTATCAGGAGCATCTTTTTTGTTGCTATATCCAGTAATAATTAGGTGATCTTCTGCTCTGGTCATAGCAACATAAAGTAGCCTCAAATATTCCTCATAATCCTTATTTTGATTATATGTTTTAATACTAGATAAATAGTGATTTGCATATAATGAGGAAGATGACCATAGGGCTATATCATCAGGAGTCCAGGTGATACGGTTTTGATTCGTGGGAGTAGAGGTGGTATCGGCGAGAATAACTATGCCTGATTGTAATCCTTTAGATCCATGTATAGTCATTATTCTGATCTTGTCACTTTTTTCTACATTACGTTTTATTTCGCTGGAATTATGCTCAAGCCATAATATAAACTCTTGTAGATTAGTAGAAATTTCTTTAGCAAAATTATTGCTTAAATCCAGGAACTCATGAATAACGTCAAGAGCTTCCTCCCCACCAAATTCTAATAGATGTTGCTGGTAATTTAAAACATTCAGAATAACATGGAAGAAATCTTGTAGGGAGTAAGTCGCGTAAATTTGCCTGAATTGATTTAATGTGGTTTGTATATCACTCCACTTTGGCTCATTTAGATTTTTCCAAATAGCTTGTTGTTTGTTATATAAAATTATTTCTTGTAACGCATCATCATTGATGCCAAAAAATGGCGATTTGAGTAATGCGGCAAGATTTAGGTCGTCTAGTGGTTGTAGTACAAATTTAGCTAAAGCGATAAGATCCCTAGCGATTATATTATCAGTAATCATTAAGCGATCTATCCCGGCAACCTCTAATTCATACTCATGTAATATCTTGATTAGTTCAGTTGTAAAATGATTGCGCCTTCTAATTAATATCATAAAATCACCAGCAGATATCGCTCTTCCAGTAGATGGCAAGATTCTAGCGGAGTTTATCTGTTTTTTGATATATTGCGCAATATTATGTGCAAGTTTATGCCCTGGAGTTTCCCCCATCTCTTGCTCTAGAGGCCAAAATAAGTTTGTTTTTTCCTCTATGGTCACTAAAGGCCAAATTTCAACAAGGCCTGGGTGATTTTCTCTGAAGCATTTGATAGGAATATTAATAGGGAATATTGAGGTCAGTTTCTCAAAAACTTTATGAACAAAAGTTATAATTGCTTCGGTTGATCTGTATCCATATGTTAAATCAATTATCTCATAAGGCTTTAGGCTATCTTTCATTTGCTTTGCGAGATATTCCTTCATTCCTTTGAACGCACCAGCATCAGCACCTTGAAAGCTATAAATTGATTGTTTTTCATCTCCCACCACGAACACAGTGCGGTCAAGGGTATTATCACTACCTGAATAGAATTCTTGCATCACGGATTCAATTATTCTCCATTGCTCTGGGCTTGTGTCTTGCGCTTCATCTATTAAAACATGCTCTAATCCACCATCTAGCTTATATAATACCCATTCTTTGAACTGGCTATTACCTAGAAGGCGCCTGGTAAGATAAATTAAATCGTCATAATCTATATATCCTTGTTTGTTTTTTTCTAATTCATAGTTTGCGATCAACTCATTTGCGAGAATAAAAAGGTATTTACTAGCTTCTATTACTTTTATTCCCTTTAGCTGTTGATCAGCTTCGGTTACAAGGTTTTGTGTATCGGCAAGAACTTGCAGCAATTCAGGATATGCTTTGCTAGTTTTAGCAGAAATAATTTTAGCGCGTGGGGAGTCTAGGCTGGTTAAAAAGATAATCTTTAATGACTCAAAACGTTTCTTGCGTGACTCTGTATCTAAAGCGCAATATGTATTATATTTTGTGATAATAACATTGTCTTTCTCTTCCTGGCTTAAGGGTAAGTGGCCCAACGCATCTATTTGAGTAAATAGATGCTCAAAACAATTTTCTACATTGTCGTTTATTTGCATGGCGTCTTGTAAAAATTTCTCATAAAGCTCTGGCGTAGCAAAGCGATCTATCAGAATCTTAAACTTAACTTTGTTGCTAATAATTTCATTTTGCAAATCTTCTAACGAGCTATCATGAATGTTTGTAGCCATAAACGTCAGAGCATCTGCGGTGCTTTGACTTACTAGGTCTGATGAGTCGATATCAGTAAAAAGATTGTGGCTTATTTTACGTATTAAATTGTTGGATTTTAATTCATCTATTACTTG
>CAYTBU010000088.1:0-2596 GCA_964436105.1 uncultured Rickettsiaceae bacterium
CGTGCGCAAGCCTGGGCGCCATATCTCACAAGTCAAAATTTAGTCCCGAATGATAATTATAATTTCGGTGTTGATGAAAATGGCCAAAGCTGGTTTAGCTACAAGACACTTAATGTTACACCAGCCTTTGGTATGGCTAATAATAGCACCGAGGGGGCTGCTCTGAATAATATCTTGACGCATTATTGGGAGGTACCAATTGGTATTTATGTTCATTGCTTTGGTATTGATATTAATGGAAATTTTCTAAAAGGTGTGAGTCAACCTTATAATACTAATAACGGTATCGCTAACGGATTCTTCTACGCTATAGCGCAAAATTCTGGCGCGCTGAATTTTATGTCGCCTTATTTTCCGATGGGCACGGTAGCCTGGGGCAATCCAATGTTTAGAAACGTCATCACCCAGATGCCAGGCATCAATATGAAAACTTGGCGGCCGGCTTCGGGGTCAGATTTTACCTATGATGATTTATACCAAATACAAAATAATATCCAAACTTCTGATATATCATATGTTGAAATTTATCGCGAAGTGTTGAGTATTGAAATTGGTGGTAACACGATAGCCTTACAAAACAATGTTGGCGTAGAATATATGATATCACCAACTTCGCCTCCTGATGGTACGAGCGGCACGATGGTAGCTGCCAATGATACTATATACGCCGGAAGTAATGGGTCACTATGGATCAGAGCGGTAAATAACGACCCTTCTTACAGCGTCTCAGGCAACTTAAACGTTTATATGGCAACTTATAATGGCTCAACTGATATCTCAGATTTTGTTTATGACGACGTGGTAAACCCAATACTTACTAAACTAAATGATTTAACCTTTACCCTTTATCATGGGTTAATTAGTAATCTTACTTTTCGTAATATTGCTATGAGTTTACTAACTTTATATATTATGCTTTACGGTATTTATTACCTTGCAGGAGCTACGAACATAACAACTTATGATTTAGTCGCAAGAGTAGTAAAAATAACTATTATTACTACTCTATTTAGTCCAGGTAGTTGGGCATTTTTTAACGATCATTTTTTCACAGCTTTTATCAATGGTACTACCTACTTAATTTACAATATAATTGGCACTAATACACATCAAAATATTTTTGGATTCTTAGATGTAATCTTTAATAAATTCACCAACCCAGATTTATGGGGCAATCTTTTGGTGCAATTCGTTAATTTCCAAACCGCCCTCCCCTTCTTTGCGCTCTTAGTAATAATAGGACTCCTAAAATATTTTTTAACATTACTCGAAGTAGTAGTGGCGTATTTAATGGCTTTTGTGACCGTTGCGGTCTTAATATCTTTAGCGCCATTTTTTATTACTTTTATGCTATTTGGCAGAACAAAGAACCTCTTTAACAACTGGATTTCCGCTCTTTTTAACGCTGCAATATATCCTACTATTTTACTGATTTTTTACTTATTACTTGACGATATTGTCACTGGGTTGCTTGAAAATGTGGCAGTAGAATCTTGCTGGGACACATTGCTCCCTATCAAATTTTCCTTTACACTAAAACCACTACTAGACTGGAGTCCCACATTTTCTATTCCAGGATTTCCAGGTATAGGATTTTGGGTTCCAGCTTCTGATGCTGGTGGCATAGTAGGACAACAGGGATCGTATTTTACAATTATGACATCATCCATAATATTCTTCTGCTATGCCAACGCAGCGTCAGGTTTACTCGGTTTTGTGACAGGTATTGTTGGAAGCTTAGCAAGAGTTGGTGATAGTGCAGCCGGAGTTGTCCCATCACAAAGTATGAAGTCGATCTTAAGTGACGTTACTGTGGCAAAAAGAATGGCCGGCAACCTAGGGGCTAGGGCAGCGATTGCTGCTTACGATCATGGGCCTGGCGCAGTCAATATGGTACAAAGAGCAGCAATTAGGGCGGGAGAATATACTGGTGTTACTGCTGCGGTTACAAAAATAGAAACTACGAGTAACCAACTAGCTTCCGTGGCTGTTAGAGCTGCTTATAATGCACCAAAAAATATGCTATATGGTGCTGGATATAGCGCTGGTAAAATTAAAGCCGCGGGGATAGCCACCATGTCCGCATCAAGTAAAGCTGCTACCGCCGTAGGTAGAGGAGTTGTATCTGCCAGAAGCGCCGCGAAGGAAATTTCTGGTAAGGCTGCTCAGAAAATCACCGCTGCAGTAAATTATGCTAATGGTGGAACGGTTTTGAAGGACGTTAAAACCGCTACTGTAGAAGGCTTACAATACGCTAAAACAAAAAGCAAAGACGCAAGAACAGCCGCTGGTAAAGTTGTTGATAAGGCTGCTCAGAAAGCCACCACTGCAGTAAATTATGCTAGCGGTGGAACGGTTTTGAAGGATGCTAAAATCGCTACTGTAGAAGGCTTGTCGTACGCCAAGAAGAAAGGCAGTGAGGCAAGAAAAGCTGCTGGTAAAGTTGTTGATAAAGTGGCTGGTAAGCAGTTAGCAGCTGCTAATCAAGCATTATCTAAAACATTTGGCAAAGAGGCTCGTGATGATCTTAAAGCGGCTGGCAAAAAAATGGCAGGAGATCTCGGTGATAAAATGCTACATGGAGTTAAAGATATTG
>CAYTBU010000088.1:2642-3371 GCA_964436105.1 uncultured Rickettsiaceae bacterium
AAAAGCATCTAATGCCAGACAAGATGCAAAGGATGAAAAAGCAGATAAGGCAGCTGAAAGAAAATATGCCCGTATTAAAGCTAAGCGTGCAATTGAGGATAAGTTGTACAATCTCTCAGACGCAACTAGAAGCTTAGCGGATAAGGGTAAGCTTAATTATAATGTTATTAGCGCTACTTATTCAGAGAGTAAAGATCTAGGCAAAGGCTTAGCACCCACACAGAAATTACAAAAGAAACTTGCAGCACAAGAACAGAAAGATCTGAAAAAAACTTCGGAGATATTAGCAAAAAGAACAGAAGTTTTGAAAAAACGCGCCTTAGAAGATAAAGAAATTAATGATAAGAGAGCTCTAAGAGAGCAGAAAAAGCAAGCTAGAGTCGACGCTTTAAATGATGAAATCATTGATAGAAGTAATGCAAGAGCAGACAAGAAAGAGGCGCGAGGAAAAGAGGTAAAAGATTATAGAGAGGAATTAAGGGCAGAGAGAGCGGCGGCAAAGAAGAAAACAGACCCGTCTAAATCAGGGGAGCCTAAACCTACTGAATATAAACAGCGCGTTGCCGAACAAAAGCAAGCAGATCTACTTAAAGCGCGTGATAAAACACATAACCAAGAGCAAAGAGAAAGAGAAAAGCAAGCAAAGATAGCGCAAAGGGAGGGAGACAAACAAGAAAGAATCAATCAAAGAAAGGTTGCTAGCGAATTGAAGAAACTGCACGCAACGAA
>CAYTBU010000089.1:0-3361 GCA_964436105.1 uncultured Rickettsiaceae bacterium
ACCATCTAGACATCACCGCTATTGAATGGCTAGAAGAATATATAAAATCATATCCCGGGGCTGTGGTATGCATCAGCCATGATCGCGCCTTCCTAACCAATGTTACCAACAAATTATGGTGGCTAGACCGTGGAGTGATTAGAAAATCTGATCAGGGATTTGCTTATTTTGACTCATGGCGCCAGCAACTTTTAGAACATGAAGAAGCAACGCTTCGTAAACTAAATAAAAAATTAGAAGAAGAAAACCTATGGCTTAGCCAGGGCGTTACTGCTCGTAGAAAAAGAAATCAAAAACGTCTTGGCGATTTAATTCGCCTGCGCCAAACAATGAAAGATCAGAATGCTCATCATAAAAGCGCACTGGCAAAAATTGATCCTATTATGGATAGCGAAGATCGTAAAAGTAAATTCATTATTGAAGCAAATAATATTAGTTTTAGCTATGAAGGCAAAAAAATCATTACTGATTTTAGTTTTCGGGTGAAAAAAGGTGAAATTATTGGCGTCATCGGCCCGAATGGATCAGGTAAATCCACGATACTTAAGCTGCTACTCAAAGAACTAATACCCGCTGATGGCATTGTAAAACATGGCACCAATCTAGACATCTCGTATTTTGATCAGCACCGCTCTTCCCTTAACCCTAATCATAGCATCAAACAAACCCTATGCCCCACTGGTGGTGATCAGGTTTTTTTGCCTAACGACCAGACAATGCATGTTGCTGGATATATGAAAAACTTCATGTTTGACCCTAAATTACTAAATGCTAAAGTATCAACTCTTTCTGGTGGGGAAAGCAATCGCTTATTACTAGCCAAAACGCTTATCAATCCAGGTAATCTGCTTGTGTTAGATGAACCTACAAATGATCTTGACATGGATAGCCTTGAGATATTGCTTGAAATACTTGGAGAATATAATGGTACTGTGATTCTTGTAAGCCATGATAGAGACTTTCTAGAACGCCTTGTAACTCGTAGTTTAATATTCAACGAACAAGGAAAAATCACAGATATAGTTGGTGGATATAATGATTATCTTAAAACCCATCCTAAAATATCAGTGGCGCCTAAAGAACAGCTAAAACCAAAGAAAGTCACTAAGCCATTAGAAAACAAACTCCCTAGCAAGAAATTATCATATAAAGACCAACGATTACTAGAAATCATCCCAGGGCAAATAAAGGAGCTTGAATCTAGCATAAAGCAAATTGAACAAGAGCTTAGTAGCCCTACCCTATATCAAAAAAATCCTAAAAAATTCAATGAACTAAGCAATGCTTTAACTACAGCAAAAGTAAAAATCGAAGAACTCACAGATCAATGGCTAAGTTTGAGTTGACTTAAACTTGTCATTCCTCTTTCTTATCCTCCAAAGGCACCAATGGCGATTCTTCAACATCCAGCAATTCAGATTGAGTAGAGACGATATGATAACGCTCTAACGGGGTGAAGCTGGTTTTGCCAAGATCTACACCAAGAGACTGTATTGACCTCGCTTTTGGCAAGAAGTTACGATTAAATGAGGCTGAAAATTTATCATAATTAGAAGCTAAGCTCCTGATATTAGATCCTAATTTTTGCGAATAGTCTGATAAGACCGAAACCGAAGCAAGAAGCCTTCTTACCTCTTCAATAATTAGTTTGTGATTCTCTGCGCGCATTGTATCATTAATTTGAAATTTGGCGAAAGATAGCATATTCATAATGCCAGTTGGCCCCACGGGGAAAATATTTTGCTCCCATGCCTTTTGAATAAACTGCGGGTCAAGAGCGGTAATCTGCTCTAATGCAGATTCTGTTGGTAAAAACATTAAGGTGATAACATTATTAAAATGCTTAGATTTTAAATGATAATGAGAGATTGTATTTTCAGCATATTCTTTTGACACTAAGCTCTTCAGATGCGCATACATTGTTTTCATCAGAGATTTAAGCAAAACATCTTTTTCTTCCTGCTTTTCTGCCGCAGCGATTTCCACTAAAAATTTTGAAGCTTTTGCATCCACAACCATTAGATTATCACTCGGCAAGAAAATCAAAGCATCTGGACGTTGGCGCCCATCTTCATTAGTCAAATTATGTTGCATCATAAAGTCAATATTGGCTTTAAGCCCCGAAGTTTTAAGGATATTCTCCAGCGTAATCTCGGCTAATTTACCAGCACCAGATGGAGATAGCAGAGACTTCTTAATCACATCAACGGTGGACTTTGACTGATCAACCTCTTGACTTAGGTTTGACACCATAAGTAAAAGTTTTTCAAATTCCTTATGAAACTTCTCAGAAGTAGATGTAATTTGTTTTTCAGATACTTGACGAGATTCTTGATTTTCTTGTTTATGCAGCTCGATCAATTGTTTAGAAAGGCCACTACCTAAATCAAACAGAGAAGCTTTGGCTGAATCAAAAGCCTCTTTCCTAGCTTGATCAAGGTCTAAATTCACCTTATTTAAATATTCAATTTTGCTTTTAAGCCCTTGAATTTCTTTGATATTATTGATTTTTTCTATATTAAGCGCATCCACTAATTCATCAAGCTTAAAATTTTCAGCATCAGTAAATTTAATATGCATTTTAAGGCTAGATATTTGATAAAGCAGAAAGGCAATAGCTACAATCGCGATCACAAACAAAAGATTAGTCAGCACTATTTACCTCATCAATATGCTTACCCTTAAGCGCCGCACTAACACCATGATTTAAGCGACGAAGAGCAAATTCGTCTGATATTGTAAGTAGTTTTTCTAGCTTTTGCAAAATATTATCCCTATTTTTTAGCAAAACAGCCTCTTTTAAAGCGGTAATGATACTATCTATATCTTTAAGCTCTTCTTCTGATAAGAGATCTTCACTCTCGAGTAACGCAGATTCTAACTGCTTCAAGCTAGTACCCGCTTTAAAAATAGTTTCTTCTAGCTGGCGTTTATGATGATCTTCCTCAGCATTCGCATAAGCATTACGTAGCATTTCTATCGCCTCTTCCTGAGATCAGCCATAAGTAGGTTTGATTTCTACAATCTGCTCTATGCCAGTTAGCTCTTCTTTTGCGGAAATGGATACCAATCCATCTACATCCACCCCAAAAGTTACATCTATACGAGCAAGACCAGCCTGCATTGGTGGAATGTTTTTTAATTCAAATTTAGCTAGCGACCGACAATCTGCAGCCATTTCACGCTCACCCTGCACTATATGGAACTGCATAGCAGTCTGATTATCCGCGTAAGTTGTAAATTTTTTGCTAACAGAGGTTGGAAGAGCACTATTTCGCGCAATAATTTTCTCATTAATACCACCCATCAATTCCATGCCTAAAGATAGAGCAACAACATCGATTAGGAGATTGCCCGATGG
>CAYTBU010000090.1:0-3274 GCA_964436105.1 uncultured Rickettsiaceae bacterium
AATTACACCAAAGATGGTAGAAAGTCTGATTGAAAAATTAAGCGATAGCGATTCTGATGTAAGAAACGTTGCTGCTAAACTTTTATTATTTATTAGCTCATTATCGAAAGAAGCTATAAAGCTACTCGATCATTCATCTCCATCAGCAAGAGAATTTGTCACTCAAATTTTTAAGGCTATACTATCTAGTGAGAATGCGTTCTCAAAAGTTAAAATTGAATCGATTTTAGAAATTATTAGTTTTTATGATCCTAATGATAGAGAAAAAAAAGATTTAATAGCTATAGCTAAAAAAGTCTTAGATATAAAATCAGAAAATTTAAAACCGATAAATGATAATTATGAAGAACAAATAAACTATATAACTGAAAACTATGAAACCTTTATTAGTTTATCATATGAATCACCTGTGTTTCTACGAAAAGTTTATGCAAAAGTTTTGAGTGATAATAGAATTACTCCAGCCGGAAAAGACTTGATTACTGTCATGCTAAAACATGGGATGGCTACATCTTTTGCTATTGATAATGAGGACATTAAAGTTATTTTTGATGGTTTTACTTATGAATTTAGAGATGAACAAAGCAAAGACTATTTACAAGAAATTATTGGAGTTGCCTTAGAGCAAAAAGATGATCTTTTAGTTAAACAATATATTGAACATAGCCCAGTTTTTGCACATAAAGGAGAGAGTTTAAAAATAGCTGCAGCGGATGTTAAAGTTGTTAATAGTATTACTTCTGCTTCTAAAGATACTAACGTTTTATTAGATGATAAATGGTTATTGTCAGTTTTGCAGCCTACTGCTGGCACTACTAATACCGAGAAACTGATCCTTTTAGAAACCAGAAGTCATTTTGGTGATGTTATAATATATAAAGTATCTAGTAGTGGTTTTATAAGTAAACCAATAATGATTCATCCTAATGAACTAATAGAGAGGTCTGAAGCAGCGAACCCGTTATTAAAAGAATTGCTTGAATTACCTGATGAATATGCATCCTATGAAGTGTCATGCGTATTTGTTTCATTGGACCAGCAAAAAAAACTCTTTGAAACGCTAACAAGTCAAGCATCTAGCACAAGTAACGAGGGTAACGCAGATCATATAACCTCATTTCAAGTTGCTTTATATAAATCTTTAGGCTTTGATATCACTTCGTTACCAGAATCTAGCCATAGTATTATTGGAGGATATGATTTACTTGCCATGGTGCCGGATCAATCGATGATAATGTTCAAGGATCATGAAAAAAGGATTACACGTAATGAAGCAGAATTGGTTCAGCTTGCAACAAGACTGGATCTTACTCAAGAACAAATGAACTCTATGACTAAAGATATAGAAAGGTTAGGGGTTAATAAAGAAGATATGGATAAGATATTATCACTTCTTGATAATATGAGTACCTTAGAATCATTAATAAGGGACAAAAAACTAGATGAGCATGAAAAGAAACAATTGGAGGCTATTTTACAGAATCCTTATAAAGCAAGTTTTTATAATAGTTTAAGATGGGAGTTAAACGCAACTTACTTAGCAGCGATGACGGTACAAACAGATATAGTACAAAATAGTAAGACTGGTGTTGTCGGTAGTATAGGAAGTATTTTGCAAACAGCAAGTAATTATGTTCCTATAGTTGGCCCTGGAGTATTATTCTTCGGTGCTGTACTTAATTTAGTAGATAAAACTCAACAAGCTAAGATGGTTGGAAATTATGCCAAGATAGCAGCTAGTAGTGAAGAAATGGATAGAATAGCAAAAACTATAGCTAAAGGTATAATCGCGTCAGGAGGATTAGATAGGGCAAAGATAGATAAGCCTGAGACTATCTTAAGTAAATGCTACAACATCCTGCAAGGTGGTTTAGACTTGATCGCTGGATCATCGTCTGATGCTTCTGCAGCAAATGCTGTAACGGCAATGACTCAAGTCGCAACTAGTATCGTGCTGAGTGAAGCTGAGGCAAGAATTGCAGATATTGCATCTAACATTGATTCTAGTAAAAGTGCAAGCTTTAGGGAGAGATTTAGCAGTTTCTTTGCCAAAGAGGGTAAGGTAAGTAAAGAAAACAAAGAAGGTAAAAGGAGTAGTAAAGACTCTGTTGCTATACAGGAAAAGGCCACTCAGGAAGAACTTGGTCAGAGTGACGCTGCTACTATAGCTCAAATTATCATCAGTAGAGTCTATTCTGGTGCAACAAAAACGGGTATTACAGTAAATGCTGATACAGCGGAGAGTCTATTGAGTTTTATTCACGCTGAATACGGTCTTGCAATTTATTCTCAGGAGGACGACATCATTACCGCACCGATTAAAGCTTCACCTGGAGCTATGCAGTTCTCGTCACCAACGTCAAAATTAGTGAAAGTAGGTAAGTTTGTTCCGTTGACTGAAGAAGAAAGTTACCCTCTTTCTCAAGTACTAGAAGCCACTGTGATAGAACAACATCGCTCTATACAGGAACGACTAGCTTCTGATGTTTTGGTTCGTTTGAAGACATTGATTGGGGCTGATGAGCTACCGAGTAAAAGTCAAAAATTAGAACAGATGCTTGTTGAGGATTTAGCTGATAGTCTGAACGAATATCATACTGATTGGCTCTTAAAAGCAAGCAACGATGATGCTTTTGCTCGTAAGATGGTAAAAGAAATAGTTAAGACTTTAAATATGAAACGAATAGCATCGGTGAGTGAAAACCAATTCGTACTTAGTAATGAGTTTGTAACAGAAGATACTTTTTTCATACATATACTAAATAATGCTGACATAGTAATAAATCCAACTGCGAAAGTAGTACCTATTGCATCAGATAGTGTCTCAGCAAACCAAAATCACGCTACTAGCCCCGTTACCATGGTTAAAAAAGAAAGCAGTGGTGATTGTGTAATTTTTTGTATGATCGAACAAATATATGAGAATCCGTTATTAAACGAAACCACTCTGTTGTCCGAGGCAGTAAAGTGCGGTATTGGAATGAAGGGGATAAATTCTTTAATTGATCTGGGACAAGATCAAGAACTGGCAAAGGAATTAATTGAAGCTAGCAAAGAATATGGGCCTAAGCACGTAATTAAAATGCTTTTTGCTTCTGCTGTGGTAGATAATAGTAGTTTGTCCATACGCAATACTGATGAAGAAATAATTTCTGCTCATATTATTGAACCAGATAATTTTATAAATTTAGCTGGGGAATCTTAAAAAAATCCCTGATATATCAGTAGGTTACGGCGCAAAACAATAATGCTTAATGTTTGTTATGGAAAGTGA
>CAYTBU010000091.1:0-2380 GCA_964436105.1 uncultured Rickettsiaceae bacterium
GTAAGCATTGCTTGTAGCATCACTAAACAGCTTAAATGAATCACCCGCCTTGCGTACTGAGGAGTGCAATTGATAAGCTTCTCTAGCTCCAGACAAAACTACAGAAGACTCAACAATATGGTTCCATTGCACTTAACATCATGATATGATGAAGGGCATAAATTTTAAGTTACATAGAATGAGTGATTTTCTAAACTACCCTGAAATGATCGATAATGCGATGCGTGAAGTCGTAATCCAAGCATTAGAACATGTATCAAAGCATGGCCTAAAAAATGATCATCATTTTTATATTACGTTTTTCACGAAAGCCTTCGGCGTGCAAATGCCGCATAAAATGCTGGAACAATTTCCGGAACAAATCACTATCGTCCTACAACATCAATTTCAAGATCTTGTCATAGACAAAAACAAGTTCAGCGTAATATTACTTTTTGGTGGCATACCAGAAAAAATCATCGTTCCATTCAAAGCCATCACCAATTTTTCTGATCCGAGTGAAAAATTTACTTTAGAATTCACCGCTATGGAACATCTAGATTTTGAAGATATAGATGATGCTCCTGCTAAAAATATAGAGAATACTGACAACGTAATCGCCCTAGACAGATTCCGCGATAAAAATAAAAAATAGCATGACAAAAAAACCACATAAAAAAGTTACTATCTATACTGATGGAGCTTGTTCTGGTAACCCCGGTCCTGGAGGATGGGGAGTATATATGATATATGGGCAGCATGAAAAAAGGCTCTATGGATCCGAAGCGGACACCACTAACAACCGTATGGAACTCACCGCTGCGATCGAAGCGCTAAAAGCTTTAAACACTCGGTGCGATATAGATTTATATACAGATAGTGTTTACGTCAAAGATGGTATCACTGCCTGGATTGACAATTGGATAAAAAATAATTGGCGCACTAGTAACAAAAATCTAGTCAAAAATGTTGATTTATGGCAAGATCTTCATAACCTAACAGCCGACCATGACATTACCTGGCATTGGGTTAAGGGGCATGGCACTAATATCGGTAATAATATTGCAGATGAGCTAGCAGTCCTTGGCAGAGATAAAGCGGTGGAGAAAATAAATTGTCAATCTTAAACAAAATATTGATAAAACTAACTAGCAAGCGCGCAGCTACCGATAATGCTGGCAATGAATATTATCAATCCAAAAAGAAAGATTATTTAGGATTAAATAAGCGCTATGTGATCTATAAGGGAGCTATAGAGCCATCATCCGTACCACCAATGTTCCACGCTTGGCTGCATCATTTAAGCAACGAAGTGCCAACAACAGAACAAATTAAAGAATTTTCCTGGCAACAAGATTACCAGCAAAATTTAACCGGGACAAAATTTGCTTATAGTCCATTGAATGACAACAAAAGGGCAAAAGTATCAGCTGATTATCAACCATTTCAACCAAATGCGAAAACATTATGAGACAAAATATTATCGAAACTTTAGTAGGATTTTTAGTCCTTGGCATTGCAACCATCTTCTTCATGTTCGCCTATAACACTGGTGTCAAGAATGCAGAAAGTGATGGCTACACCGTGAAAGCAAATTTCCAAAGCGTCGATGGCGTAATTGTTGGAAGCGATGTAATGATTGCTGGCATTAAAGTTGGTGAAGTATCCGCCTTAGAACTAGATGCTGATTCCTTCATGGCTAAGATGCAACTTACAATCAACAAAAACGTAAAACTCCCAACAGATTCTCAGGCAATTGTCGCAAGTAGCGGCATGCTTGGTGGGAAATTCATTTTAATCTCACCAGGAGCGGACGAGACCAACCTAAAGAATGATGATCAAATTAAAATGACACAATCTGCCGTTAATCTTGAATCATTAATTGGAAAATTGATTTATTCAATGACCAATAAATAAAAGAGTCTAATCCTTGAGCGCTGAAATTTTAATTCTTTCGATTGGCAAAGTAACCAAAGAATATAGGCCTTTGATGGATCATTGGCTAAAAATGATCAAATACCCTATTATGCAAAAAGAGCTAAGCTCGCGCAAATCTAACCTTTCTCATGAAGCTCAGAAGATAGAAGAAGCTATTATATTGAAGCAAAATATCCTAAAAAATAGCTTTATCATTGCGCTGGATCCACAAGGCGCTAACATGACTAGCGAAAAATTTAGCGCATGCATTGAGAAGAATTTTGAAGCCACTCGCAATATCACTTTCATCATCGGTGGCGCTTATGGCCTAGCTAAAGATTTAGTAAGCGGCGCTGATATGACCTTATCGCTATCTTCCATGACCATGCCACATCTACTTGCTAAATTAATGCTCATTGAACAGATCTACCGCGCACAGACAATTATCGAGAACCACCCCTATCATAAGTAAGGACTTGTCAGT
>CAYTBU010000091.1:2480-3239 GCA_964436105.1 uncultured Rickettsiaceae bacterium
ATGCATAGTTTTTCTGTCATTGCGAGGAGGTCATCAGACCGACGCGGCAATCCAGTGACCGTCATAACGAGGAGCTGAAAGCGACGTAGTTATCCAGGAAAAAGACTATAAAACTGGATGGCGACGCTTCGCTCGCCATGACGCGAATCACCACGCACAAACGATTATCGAAAACCATCCATATCATAAGCAAGGGCTTGTCAGTATGCATAGTTTTTCTGTCATTGCGAGGAGGTCATCAGACCGACGCGGCAATCCAGAAAGTATAGTCGTCTTGACTATACTTATAGCCCCCTCTGCTATATTTTATAAGTAAATTTACTGGATTGCTTCGTCGGTCTGAAGACCTCCTCGCAATGACGGCAAAACTTAAACCACCGTCAGAGCGGCGAAGTTTAGAATATCATTGGCTGAGGCGCCCATTTGTACAATCTGTACTTGGGATTTTAGCCCTGTAAGCACTGGGCCAACGAAGACACCCGCAGCGAATTCCTCTAGCAATTGTGTCGCGATAGAGGCTGTATGCAAGCCTGGCATAATAAGGATATTTGCAGCGTCAGATAGCCTACAGAAAGGATATAATTTGATCAATTCTCTATTCAGCGCTACTTCAGCAGACATTTCGCCATCATATTCAAAATCAGCACCACGCTCATCTAGAATCTTAACAGCATCTCTGATCCGATCCGCTCTTGGCCTCATTGGGCTGCCAAAATTAGAGAAAGAAAGCAAAGCCGCGCGTGGATTATAGCCAAACCC
>CAYTBU010000092.1:0-3106 GCA_964436105.1 uncultured Rickettsiaceae bacterium
AAATTAAAAGATGGGAAAGAGGAATATTAAAATAAAATGATTAATAAATTAAAAACTTTTTTAAATTTTATTTTCGGGTTGATATATTTAGTGAATGAGAGAAATGATCAAGCTATTGGCTGTTTTAAAAAATGTTTAATACAATCACCCAATTCAAAAATCGTCTTCGATTGTAATAAGTATATAGGCGTGGCATATTGTTATAAAGAGGATTATAAGAATGCAAGAATTTTTTTGGATAGATCAATTGGTTTAATAGGTAAGAATCTCTTGGACACTGAATTGAATTTTTTTCTTGCTTTAGTGCTTCAATCAGAAAACGAAATAAATAGGGCGCATGAGCTTCTTTCCTTAGCATTAAAGAATTATCAAAAAACTGCGTTAGTATCTAAGAGTGAGATCGAGAATCGAATGACGGCACTAGGTTTATATTTAAAGAAGAGGGGAGACAAGCCGTAACCCGAATTTCATATAAGTGAATAAGGTACAATTTAGTATAAAACTCGACGGGGCCGGGAAGGGAAAGGTCAAAACATCTTTGGCGCCACTCGGTAAAAAATAAAATTTTATGATTTACATTAATAATTTAGAAGAAATTGCCCGTCAAGAAACAAATTGCCGCGGATGTCATCGTCCTAAAGAGACAGGACTTGTTGTTTGTTGGGATTGTTTTAAATACCGTAAAGATACAACTCCGTTTAAATATTTTAACGAATCCCTCGAAGCGTGGTTACTACAACTGCCTTTAAGTAAAATATAATCTTCAAAAATTATCCGGAAATTTATCGGTAATTTATTGGCAATTTATCGGTAATATAAGGTATAATTGTAATGCCCCCCATTAAGCAAGGGGAATTTAAGTTTGTAATGCCCCCCATTAAGCAAGGGGAATTTAAGTTAGAACTGGACGGTTGTTATTTGATAAAAACTGTTCATAAAATTGCGTCGGTGTCCTGTTGTTAAGCGCCTGATGCGGGAAGTCGGTGTTGTAATCGTTGATCCATTTGTTGATGGCGATTGCGAAGTTAAACGGATGATCCCAGTCGTAACACCAGACAATGTCTTCTTTGATCGTGCGCATGACTCGTTCGGTATCGGAATTGCCCTTAGGGTTCGACCAGGTTGTGAATATTTGTTTAAGCCCTAAGATCGAGCAGTTCATCATGAAGCGTTGGCTAGTCGGCTGACAGCCGTTGTCGGATATCAAAAACAGTTTTTGATCTTTGAGTGATTCACGAATGCCGTTGGGGAACCGGCTGTTGACGGCCATCTGTAAAGCGTCGAGCCAATCGTCGGTTTTAGAACGCAGGCTTAAAGAATGACCGATGATTTCCTTGGTGTGCCAGTCGAGGACGACGGTTAAATACAACCAACCCCAAGACGCTAATTTGATCTTGGTCATATCGATGCCCCAGAATTGATTCGGGCGATTAGCGACGGGTTTAGGGCGCATAGGGCCGCGTTTAGCTTTGAGACGGACAAGTTTGGTAACGATTAAGTTTTGTTCTTTCATGATCCGGTAGACGCGCTTTTTATTAACTATAATGCCTTGTCGATATTTTAGATAAGACCAAATGCGTCGATAGCCCCAAAGGGGATGATCGGTCTTTATCGCTTTAATTTGATCTAGTAATTCACAGTTGCGTTGGATTACAGCTTTAGATTTGGCTCTTTTCATAGCTCGTATTCGCTTTTTTTTAACTCAATAGTCAAATCGCCGATAATGCGCTTGAGTTTGGTGACTTCGGCTTCGAGATGTTGTTCTTTTTTGGTGATGTTTTTGAGTTCAAAGGCCTGATTGCCGTATTTTAAAAGCAGATCCCGCCATTTGTAGTATTGAGTTTGGGCGATCTGATATTTGGCGCAGAGTTTGCTGATTTCGATCTGTCCGGATAAGCCTTCTAAGATAATTTTGAGTTTGTCCTGGCTGGTCCATTTACGTTTTTCCATCGAATAAGCCTCCTTATGTTTGGAGCCCTATTCTAACTTAAACCCCCGATTCTGTTAATGGGGAGCAGTATATCTTTTTGCCGTATTTAATAACAATATTGTAAACCGCAATCGGCGTCATGTGCTTAGGATTGTTCTTTGAGTTATTACTCAAAGACAAAAAAAGGGGAGATTCCGGGTTGTTTCCGTGTCCCGAAACTTTTAAATATTCTTGAATATCCCCGATAGCTTGATGCGAGACGGACACATATCTCACTTTGTCACCCTTCCCGAAGATTTTAAATTGCTTGATCCCTTCTCGTTCTTCGATATCCTTGACCTTTAGTTGACATAACTCGCTTCGCCTTAAAGCATGGTATACAAAAGTCGCCAATATGGCTCTGTCGCGCTTCCCGGACAGTGTTTTTGTATCTGGCCCATTGAGCAGATCCCTAGCCTGAAAGTCGCCTATAGGGGCTGTAGCGCCCTTATTGGCCTGCAATTTTGGCCGTTCAACACCTAAAACAACATTTGATTCCATAATATTCTCATCGCAAAGAAAACTAAAAAATCTGGATAAAGTTGCCATTTTCCTTTTGACACTTCGAATGGCAAGGCCGGGTTTCTTTTCAGATCCGCGAAGAAAGTCGCGCCAATCAATAATGTCCGACCGTTTGACTTTTTTAAAGTCAGTTATGTTCTTAATTATTCTATAATTAATAAAGTCGATAAGATCATTTTGATATGCTTGGCGGGTATTATTGGAAGGGATATTTTTAAGCCAATAAGACACGGTTTCATGTTCAAACAAGGCTGGAATAGCCTTATGGGGCACTGCAGCAAGCTGGTTTACCGGCTTTTTCATAGGTTCTTTGTGGAAAAGTCTCTTATTACGTCAACTTATCATAATATACGTTATGATAAGCAGAATGGGGCAACTGGGATAAAAGAAATTTGACAATAGCGTCAATGTGTATTAATATTTAATACAGGAGGTGATTCATATGCGAAATATTGTTTCTATCAGTCTGCCGGGAGCAATTCTCAAAAAACTCGAAAAAGAAGCAAAAGAAGAGGGCGCTTCCCGCAGCGAGATCATCAAGCGATCATTATCGCGCTATTTCTTTTCTCATGATTTGGCTAGAGCAAGAAACAGGGCCATTAATGAGCTTGCCAG
>CAYTBU010000093.1:0-3104 GCA_964436105.1 uncultured Rickettsiaceae bacterium
TACATCGTGATGCGTAATCATCTGTTCAATAAAATGCTCGTCTATATTATTCATCATCCCCGTAGTTCTATTAGTTACTAGATTGTTTATATTATTTACTCCTCCCATCATTGAACTAAATTGCGGAGTGGAGCTCAAAAATGAAACAGCAATTACTCCTACCACCACCCCTCCTATTCCAAACATAATTTGTTTATTCATAAATATTTTTATTATTAATTTATCTTAAGATAGTGTTTCTTATAATTTCTTTGTTTTAATTCTTAATGAATTCGACACCACCGAAACAGACGACATTGCCATAGCAAACCCCGCAAATACTGGAGAGAGCAACCAGCCGAAGATTGGATAAAATGCTCCAGCTGCAAGCGGAATACCGACAATATTGTAAATAAACGCCCAGAAAAGATTTTGCTTGATGCCACGCATAGTAATCTTGGAAAGCTTGACAGCTTTGACTAATTTTGACATATCTCCACCTAAAAGGGTGATCCCGGCTGACTCAATAGCAACATCGGTACCCGTACCCATGGCTATACCGACGTCAGCTTGAGCGAGTGCTGGAGCATCATTCACACCATCACCAGCCATGGCCACAGTTTTTCCTTCAGCTTGTAATTCTTTTATTTTAGCCAATTTGTCTTGTGGTAAGACATGAGCCACAACTTCGTCGATACCCACAAGAGATGCCATATATTTTGCCGCATTTTCATCGTCACCGGTAAGCATGATCACTTTAATTTTTAATTTGTGCAAATCTGTAATGGCTTGTTTTGATTCCGGTTTAATTTCGTCAGCAACCATCACAAAACCAATAACTTTATCTTTTGAAGCCAAGATAACTGGGGTTTTGCCTTGTTTCGTAAACTCTTCGATCTTTGAAACATCGAAAGAAATCCCAAGATCTTGAACAAGCTTAGTATTGCCGACAAAATATTCTCTACCATCAACTACACCCTTCAACCCCTTGCCTTTTATACTTTCAAAATTTAAAACATCTTCTATTTTTATATTTTTTTCCTTGGCATAATTTAGAATCGCATGAGCGATAGGATGCTCTGATTTTTTCTCAAGCGACGCCAGAATTGATACAAGTTCGTTATCTTTTAAATCCGAGAAATTTTGAATATCTACCAGAGTTGGCTTACCGATAGTAATCGTACCAGTCTTGTCGACAATCACCGTATCTACTTTGTGCAATTTTTCCAATGTGGCTGCGTCTTTAATCAAAATCCCCTCACGAGCGCCCTTACCCACCCCGACGATAATCGCAGTCGGTGTAGCCAAACCAAGCGCGCAAGGACAAGCGATAACCAGCACACCTACAAAAGAAACTAGACCAAAAGATAGAGCTTGAGAAAATCCTAAATATCTTGTTCCCACCACAAGCCATAAAATAAGTGTAACGAAAGCAATCACAAGAACTACTGGAACAAAAACGGCCGAAATTTTATCAGCTAACGCTTGAATCGGCGCCTTACTCCCTTGCGCGTCTTCTACCATCTTAATTATTTGGGCGAGTAGTGTTTCATTACCAACCTTTGTCGCTTTAAAAGTAAATGATCCACTTGTGTTGATTGTAGCGGCTACCACATTGTCTCCCGCTTTTTTCTGAGCGGGCATTGGTTCTCCGGTCACCATTGATTCATCAATAAAAGATTCGCCTTCTATAATTACACCATCAACAGGAATCTTTGCTCCAGGTTTTACAATAATCAAATCACCATGAACAACTTGATCAACTGGAATTTCAATTTCTTTTCCGTCACGAATAACTAAGGCAGTTTTCGCTTGAAGACCAAGAAGTTTTTCGATAGCATCACCAGTTTTTATTTTTGATCGAGCTTCTAAATATTTTCCAAGCGTAACAAAACCGATAACAACAATAGTAACATCAAAATAAGTATATTCAGGAAGCTGAAAATAAATTCTTATTTGTGGTATCAATACAATAATTACGCTATAAAAAAACGCGGTAAAAGTACCTATTCCAATAAGAGTATCCATATTGGCCACACGATATTTCAAAAAACGGACAACACCTTGGAGAAATGGTTGTCCAATCCAAAACAGAACTATGATTGCCAATACCATTTCAATAATACTAAATATTCCCATAGGTATTGGTATATTGGGTACGAATGACAATGCCTTAGCACCAATACCCCACATCATAAGCATAAAAATCAAAATAGTTATTGGCAAAACAAATTGCACCTTGGATTTCATTTTTTGAAGTTCTTGAATTTTATCTTCTTTAGACTGACCCAGTCCCAAATGTGCCTTATGTTCATCTTCACTCATATTCATATCCTTTGCACTTTGAGTATTATGATGTTCTTCTGGAACAACAATAGAATAACCCAAGGGTTCTAATTTTTTATTGAATTGCTCAATACTAGTCTTGCTCTCGTTAAAAGAAATTTTTGCATTCTCTGTTCCAGGATTCACACTGATTTCTTCTACCCCATCTATTTTCTTAACTGTGCGTTCAATAATAGAAGAGCAAGAAGCACAATGCATACCCTTTACTTTTAAAGTTTTGTTTATCATTGTTTTTTAAGTTAAATTTTATACCACTCCATTCTCCAATCTTTAAAGACCTTTAAGGTTGTAGTGAGGAATGTGTCTACTGCGTCCACATTATTAAGAATCTCAGTTCTACTTGATTTTGTTTTCGCCTCAGCAGTCATTGTCAAACCATATTCATGATGAGCTATAAGCGCATTTAAAAACCTAAGGTCAAATTTATCATCTGAGTCACCAAGATTTGCGACGATAGGATCTCTAACTAAACGAGTATCTTTATACCATTCTTTTTTCCATTCATATAATTCGGCTATTGCGCCTGGCTCATTTTTAAGAATATCACTTGATAGGTCTTTAATCTCTTTGCGACTAGCTTTTAAAGATGCTTGTTCTGCTAAAAGCATTGCACCCCTGTGATGAGAAATCATTGCATTTATATATCTTAAATCTAAAGATCGATCGGCATTTCCCAAATTCATAGAACCTTTATCGTACATATTAACTTGATATTCGGGAGTCAAATAATAACCAAAACCTAATCCTAAAATGCTTGAAATTATTATTAATGATATTGC
>CAYTBU010000094.1:0-3021 GCA_964436105.1 uncultured Rickettsiaceae bacterium
AGTTATAAGTAAATTAACTGGATGGCTACGTCGGCCCTTTGACCTCCTCGCCATGACGGTATCCATGCGGGCAAAGCCCGTTGACGTTCGCAATGACGCAAAACGAACCATTCGGGCAAAAATCCTAAAGCTTCTCGCATGTGAGGCTTTGTTTAAGGATAAACCACCTCTATCTGCGCTTCGCCTTCAGCTACAGAAGTTTGTTTGATATGTTTACTTGAAGTTACTCTGGCTAGATCTCCCAGTAAATCTTCAGCTAAATTCTCGCTCGCGGTAAATTCTAAACTTTCAATATCTGCTTTGATTGATAAATTCTTATCCGACTTTGACTTACGAACTAAATCAATGATTTCAAGCGCTAGCTTACCTTGTTTTGTTGCCGTCTCATCAAATATATAATTCGATGCTTTTGGCCAATTATAACGCGCATGAATTGAAGATTTTTCAGCAAACACTAAATGATATAATTCCTCAGTAATATGTGGCAGTACCGGCGCCATTAGTTTCAGTAAAGTCTTCATTGCAATATGCAATGTCTTAATAGCGCTTTGCTGCCCGGCATCATCTAAAGCCTCTTCATTATAAGCCCTTGATTTTGATATCTCGAGGTAATTATCACAAAAATCCTTCCAGAAAAATTCTTCCACTGCTTCCATGGCGGCGGCATATTCGAACTTAGCAAATTCTTCGGTAGCTTTACCCACTACCTGTCCTAATCTTGAAATAAGCCATTTGTCAGTTGTGTGAGTGATTTCTGCATTGTCTTTTAGCTTAGCAAAATGCTGTGATGAGAATTTAGTGGCATTCCAGATTTTATTGACTAATCTCTTGCCATTTTTTATCACATCTTCAGAAAAAGCGGTATCAGCGCCAAGGCGAGAGGTAGATGACCAATAGCGCACTACGTCTGATCCATATTGCTTTAGAAGCTCCTCTGGCACCACGCCATTGCCTTTGGATTTTGACATTTTAGTTTTATCTTCAGCCAGGCACCAACCGCTGATCATGATGTTTTTCCATGGCAGAGTATTTTGATGTAGCTCTGCTTTTAGCATAGTGTAGAAAGTCCAAACTCTGATGATTTCATGAGCTTGTGGACGAAGATCTGCTGGGAATAAGCGGCTATGGCGCTCGCCGTCTAATGCTAATTCCGATGAAATGCCATGGCTGTTTAGCTGGGGTGACACGGCGCTTGTGGCCCAAGTATCCATCACGTCTTTGTCAGCTTCAACTTCATCTCTGCTATATCCTTTTGGCAGGTCTGTTAGTGGATCTACTGGTAATTGGTCGATGCTAGCAAAGATCGGTTTTCCTATTTCGCCAGGACGTTTTGAATACCATACAGGAAATGGTACGCCGAAGAATCTTTGGCGGCTGATGCACCAATCCCAAGCCAGGCTATTAATCCAATTATCTAGGCGATGTTTCATATGCCCCGGGTACCAATTAAGCTCAGCAGAGCGCTCCAGTAATTTTTCCCTATGTTCCAAAGTTTTGATAAACCATTGTGGAGTCATTAGAATTTCAAGAGGCGCACCCGATCTTTCGGCGCATTTGACGCTCTGAGTAATAGGAGTTTGAGTAAGTAATAATCCAGCCTTTTTTAATTGCTCGATCACTTTTGCTCTAGCTTCATTTACTTTCATCCCTTCTAGAGCTTTAGCATATCCATCGGCTTCTTTATCTTCGAATGCAAGAGGGATGATGCGGCCAACTTTGTTTAAAATGACTTTTGAGTTTAATTTATGAGTTTTCCACCAAATGATATCAGTTGCGTCACCGAAGGTGCAGCACATCACAAGGCCGGTACCTTTATCCATTTGAACCAAACCATCTGCCAGAAGTGGTACTTTTGCTTTAAATAAAGGTGAAGTAGCCTGAGTGCCGGAGAGATGTTTATATCTTGCATCATCAGGATGGAAGAATACAGCAACGCATGCGGGCAGTAACTCAGGGCGTGTGGTCGCGATGATGAGATCATCACCCTTATCGCTTTTAAAGATAATATCATTCATCATAGAATCGCGAGTTTTATCTTCGATATCTGCTTGCGCTAGTGCAGTTTGATCGACTGGATCCCAGAGCATTGGTTGATTGTCGCGGTAGATTTGATTTTTATTCATTAAATCAAGAAATGACATTTGCGAAATAGAGATTGAGCGCGGGCTAATGGTTTGATATTGCAAATCCCAATCCACTGATAAAGCGATATTATTAAAAACATTTTTAATATGTACTTCTTCCGATTTGACCACCTCTTTACAAAGGGCCACAAATTCTGTGCGGTCCATATTCGTCGCTTTGACATTTCTTTGTTTCTCCACCAAACGTTCAGTTGGCAGGCCATTATCATCAAAACCGATAGGATAAAAGATATTTTTACCCATCATGCGCTGAAAACGAACGACGAAATCAGCTTGAGTATAGCTGAAAATGTGTCCCATATGTAGCTGACCGGACACGGTGGGTGGTGGGGTGTCGACTACAAAACTATTCTCGCGAGATTCGCTTGGATCGTATTTATATACCTGCCTTGCTTGCCAAGTGGTTTGCCATTTTTTCTCGGATATATTAAAATCATAGTTTTTTGGAAATTCGATCGTCATTTTTCTTGCCTTATCGTGATTACTTACTTAATGTTATATATAATTCAACATTAAAATATAGCAACAATATGGATATGCCAAATAAATTATTTTCTTTGCTCAATCTTATAAGATTTGACCGTCCGGTTGGGTTTTTATTGCTGTTTTTCCCTTGTTCTTTTGGCGTTGCTTTGGCTGCGGTTAGGGGCGCTGATTATTTCTTCTTGGTTACTTTCTTTCTAGGTAGCATCATAATGCGCAGCGCTGGGTGTATTATTAATGATATTCTTGATGTTAAAATAGATGCAAAAGTGGAGAGAACGAAAAACAGACCTTTGGTCACGGGCGAAGTAACTGTTAATGAAGCATTGATGCTTCTTGCGATTTTGCTTTTTTGTGGGTTAATCCTGTTAAGTAATTTATCTTTGCAAGCAAT
>CAYTBU010000095.1:0-2995 GCA_964436105.1 uncultured Rickettsiaceae bacterium
CACGACCTAGAGGAAAAGAAAGATTATGAATTTCACCTTGCAGATTTATACAAAAACATTGAATTGTTTGGATTTATAGCAGGTTATCAGAAACGCACATTTAAAGAAGAAAATCCCGTAAATGTGAAAGCGGCTGAGATCATGGGAACTCTTCATGACAAGCTTTATGAAGTTGGTTACAGAGGGCATGAACTGGAAGTATTTCTTGTCAGAATACTCTTTTGTTTATTTGCAGATGATACTGGGATTTTTGAGAAAGGTATTTTCAGAGATTATATTGAAAACAAAAGTAGCATTGATGGCAGTGATTTAGGCATTAGACTTGGATTTCTATTTCAAATTCTAAATACAGACTTTTCAAATAGGCATAGTAATATTGATGTTGATGTTAATAAGTTCCCCTACATCAACGGGAAACTCTTTGCAGAGCAACTAAACTTCCCATCATTTGATAGTGGCATGCGTGATGCGATGATTGCCGCTTGTAACTTTGATTGGGGTAAGATCTCCCCTGCTGTCTTTGGTTCTATGTTCCAATCTGTAATGGACAAGGATCAAAGAAGGAATCTAGGCGCTCACTACACATCTGAGAAAAATATCTTGAAGCTGATTAAACCATTATTCCTCGATGAACTCTGGGAAGAATTTAAGAAGGTGAAGCATAACAGAACTAAGCTCGATGAGTTCCATCAGAAAATAGCAAAATTAAACTTCCTCGATCCAGCATGTGGTTGTGGCAATTTTCTTGTCATCACTTATAGAGAAATCCGTCTACTTGAGCTGGAAATATTAAAGATTAAGCATACAGGAGATCAACAAGCCTTAAACATTGACTATGTGATTGATAGTTTGGTGAATGTTGACCAATTCCATGGCATTGAGATTGAAGAATGGGCAGCAAAGATTGCAGAAGTAGCTATGTGGCTGATGGACCATCAAATGAATATGGTTCTTTCGCTAGAGTTTGGAGTCTACAATCCTAGAATCCCACTAAAGAAGTCCGCAAACATTGTTCATGGAAATGCGTTGCGAATACCTTGGGAAGATGTAGTCGCTAAAGATAGGCTGAATTACATATTGGGAAACCCACCTTTTATTGGGTTTACATATCAAACTAGTGACCAAAAAGATGATCTCAGGGCTGCATTTGATGGTAAAAAAGGTATGGGCAGGTTAGATTTTGTTGCTGGATGGTACTACATAGCGGCAAAATACATACATAACACCAATATTCAAGTAGCCTTTGTATCAACAAATTCAATTTCACAGGGCGAGCAAGTAGGTATTTTATGGAAGGAACTAATCAATAGCTTCGGAATTTATATTCATTTTGCCCACAGAACATTCCAATGGAGTAATGAAGCTAAAGGGAAAGCAGCTGTTCATGTGGTTATTATTGGTTTTGCTAACTTCAATACTGAGAATAAGTATGTTTATGAGTATGAAGATATAAAAGGCGATCCCCATGAGGTTAAGGTTAAAAATATTAATCCTTACTTAGTGGAGGCTTCCAATATACTAATTGAATCTGCTTCTACACCTCTTTGTGATGTGCCTCCGATGATGTATGGAAATAAACCAGTAGATGGGGGTAATCTAATCATTGAAGATGAAGAACTCCAAGATATTTTAAGAAGCTATCCTGAAGCTAGAAAATTTATAAAGCCTTTTATTAGTGCGAAACAACTACTGAATGGCGGTAAGCGATGGGTGTTATGGTTAGTTGATATTACCCCTTCTGAGTTGAGAAGTTCACTTTTTATTTCTGAAAGAGTAAGACTAGTTAAAGAGATGCGTCAATCTAGTGTGGATGAAGGTGCTCGAAAGCTAGCAGATAGACCAACGCAGTTTAGAGACATAAATAATCCAGACACATGTATTGTAGTACCAAGAACAACTTCCGAAAGGCGGAAATACATCCCTATGGGATTTTTTGGTAAGGAATATATTATTGGAGATACTTGCCAGACTATTCCAAATGCTGGGGAATATCATTTTGGCGTACTAAATTCAGATATGCACATGACATGGATGAGGTATACAGCTGGAAGACTGAAAAGCGACTATAGATACTCTAAGGATATTGTATACAATAATTTCCCTTGGGCAAAAGATGTTGATGAGAATACAAAGAAGTCTATTGAAGAAAAAGTACAGATCATTCTACAAATTAGACAGAAATACAGTGAAAGCACACTTGCTGATTTGTATGACCCACTCTCCATGCCTCCAGATTTGACTAAAGCCCACAAGGAATTGGATAGGGCCGTAGACAGGACCTACAGATCAAAACCATTTAGTGATGAGCGAGAAAGAATTGAGTTCTTATTTGAGCTTTATGAGGAGTATATAAAAGCAGATTAGTTTACTTATTAGGTAAAGTTACAATGAAAGCAATTGTACTTGCTAGAGTTAGCACTGAAGAACAGAAAATTGCTAACAATAGCTTACCTGCCCAAGAAAGAAGACTTAAAGAATATTGCAATAATAAAGGCTTTGAGATTGAGAAAGTCTATAGCTTTGATGAAACGGCTTATGATTCTTCAGTGAGAAATGAATTTGATGAAATGATGGATCATGTTCTCAGTTGCAAAGAAAAAGTAGCCGCTTGTTTTGATAAGACAGACCGTTTCTCAAGGGACAGATTTGATAAAAGAGTAAGTGACCTATACTTTAGGGCATTGAATGGGGAACTCGAACTACACTTTGTCTCTGACAACCTGGTCATTCATAGTGGTATAGGTGCAGGGGAAAAGTTTATGTTTGGTATACAGCTAGGTCTAGGACAGTATTATAGCGATGCGATTAGCGATAATGTTAAGAGAACTATAGAGCAGAAAATAGTAAGAGGCGAGATTATTGGATTAGCTCCCTTTGGTTACAAAAATTATAGAGATGAAGCAGATAAAGCCCAAGTAAGAATTGAACCATTTGAGGCTGGAATTGTTAAAATAATCTTTGATATGTACACCTCTGGTGCAGATTCATATCTTAG
>CAYTBU010000096.1:0-2987 GCA_964436105.1 uncultured Rickettsiaceae bacterium
TTAAAATTAAATTGATTTTTAATGCAATTAAGTTAATAATTTAAGGCACTTAAAACAAACACGAGATGATGATGCCTTTAACTGATCTTGAAATTCAAAGAGCTTGCGCCGAGGGACTAACCAACTCGGAAGTCACCCTCCTAGGAGAAATAAACTATGTGGCACTTAGCGCATGGAGAGAGCATTATGTAAGCGCTGCTAATGCTTTGTCTTTAGAGTATGTACAGGCAGAAGTAATTCTAGCTGGCTTACCGTACGAGGCGGCGCTAAATTTTCATTACAGCTCTCAATTAAGAGCTTGGCGCACTGGCAAGATAACAATAGAAGAGGCTTGCACAGAATTTACAGACGATAACGAAACGTCCAGCGCAGCAGCGATGGCGTTAGAAGACCCTAGGATTGACACTATAAGTGATGCAAAACAAATCAGTACTATATGTAAAGCTATGGCTTTATCTAGATTTACTATTGAAGATGTGCAAAAAATAAGTAATTGGGCACAAGGAGAAGCTGTAGCTTATTATGGCCAGACTATAGAAGATAGTTTACTGTGGAATGAAGATAATTATAAAGAGATGTTTAAAGCTTATGTTTACGATCCTGATTTATTTACACAAACTATAGAGATCATACCGCCGCCACCGACTACGGATTCTAGCCCGAGCACGGCAGATTCCACCCCCAGAACAACTCCACCACCTACTACAGATTCTAGCCCTATCACTACGCCCCCCTCTCCATCCGTAGATGACACTCCCGTTAAAGATAAAACTAAAGATAAAACTAAAGATAAGACTCGAAAAAATAAATAATATTTGTATAGTTTAATCTTTTAAGGAGACGAATGAATGAATAAAATACTAATCGTTTTAATGCATGGCCTCGGGTCCAATGGGGAGGATCTTGAAAGTCTTATTCCTTATTTAAAACCACATTTACCTAATGCAGAATTTTTTTCTCCAAATGGGATTGAGCCTTGTGATTTGTTCCCTTATGGCTATCAATGGTTTAGTCTGCAAAATCGTGAGCCAGAAGCTATGCTAAAAGAGCTAGAGCGCACTTCAGGTGCGATTAGGAATATGATTGAAACCAAGGCTAAATCTTTATCTATTCCTCTTGACAATATCATCTTGTTTGGCTTTTCACAAGGCACAATGACAAGTCTATATTTAGCCCTTTCTAGCGAAGTTCCCTATAAAGCTGTCATTGGCTTTTCGGGCTCTTTGATTACACCAAAACAGATCAAACAAAAATCTACACCTATTTGCTTAATTCATGGCACCGATGACGATGTCGTACCACCATCAGCAATGGAGGAGGCTCGGACTCAGTTAGAGAGTGAAAAAATAAAAATATCGACTTTCTTATACCGCGACCTCGCCCATTCGATCGATATGAGGGGTATTAAAACAGCAATAGAGTTTATAAAGGAGCAAAATATATGAGCCATCTTAGTAAAGCAGATTCAGCAATTTATGAGATTATTGAGCATGAAAAAACCAGGCAGAATGATTGGATTGAACTTATTGCATCAGAGAATTTTGTAAGCGAAGGCGTGCTTGAAGCAGCTGGCTCAATCTTAACGAATAAATATGCTGAGGGCTATCCTGGTAAGCGTTATTATAATGGCTGCCACTGCGTTGATGAAGCCGAGACACTGGCTATTAGTAGGGTGAAGGAATTATTTAAATGTAATTATGCAAATGTGCAACCTCATTCAGGCAGCCAAGCAAATCAGGCGGTTTATTTAGCGTTACTTCAGCCAGGCGATACGATTCTTGGCATGTCGATGGATAGTGGTGGGCATTTAACGCACGGAGCAGGTCCTAATATTTCCGGTAAATGGTTTAATGCAATTTCTTACGGCGTACGTAAAGAGGATTTTTTGATTGATTATGATCAGATTGAGGAACTAGCGTTGAAGCATAAACCAAAGATGATTATTGCTGGCTACTCAGCTTATCCAAGAGAAATAGATTTCGCTAGATTTAGAGAGATTGCCGATAAAGTTGGCGCTTTTTTAATGGCCGATATCGCGCATATTGCGGGCCTGGTGGCAACGGGTCATCATATGAGTCCAATGGAATATGCAGACGCCGTAACATCAACCACGCATAAGACACTTCGCGGGCCACGTGGGGGATTAATTCTAACTAATAATGAAGAGATAGCCAAAAAGATAAATTTTGCTTTATTTCCAGGTTTGCAAGGCGGGCCGTTGATGCATATTATCGCCGCTAAAGCCGTCGCTTTTGGTGAGGCATTAAGACCAGAATTCACTGATTATATAACAAGAGTAATCACCAACGCTAAAGCACTCGCTGCAAGATTAGAAAAGAGTGGCTATGCGTCTCTAACCTCTGGCACTTCTAACCATATGACTCTGCTTGATTTAAGATCTCATAATATCACTGGTAAATTAGCATCTGATGCATTAGATCGTGCGGGTATTACTTGCAATAAAAACAATATTCCTTTTGATACCGCCTCTCCCTTCATCACATCTGGAGTAAGACTTGGAAGTGCTGCATGCACGACTAGGGGTTTTACAGAAGCAGATTTTGAATTAGTCGCTGATTTGATTGCCGAAGTATTAGATGGCCTTAAAATTAATCCAGAAAATAATAGCGCTATTGAGCAACGAGTGCTTTTAAAAGCCAAAGCTTTATGTCATAAATATCCTTATAATGTAGGAGCATAAAATGAGTAAAGTTACTTGTACTAGAATTATAGAATTCGATGCCGCGCACCGCGTGATGGGCCATGAGAATAAATGCAAATATTTGCATGGTCATCGCTATGTTTTAGAAGTCAGGGCAATAGCGAGTGAGCTTGATTCCTTGGGGCGTGTAGCAGATTTTGGCGAACTTAAAACGATTATCAAAACTTGGATAGATGATAATTTAGATCATAATGTAATTTTATCAACCCTTGATAAAACTTTGGGCCAAGATATTGAAAAAACTACTAAGCAAAAAATTTATTAT
>CAYTBU010000097.1:0-2927 GCA_964436105.1 uncultured Rickettsiaceae bacterium
CAAGTGCCTGCGCAGCGGCATAACGTACATAAGAAGCGCTATCGCTTAATTTTTCCATCAGACTTTCCATAATTTTGCCATTAAGCAAATCATATTTCTGCTCAGCAAGTCTTCGGATTAACATAATACAGATATATTTCTGTATCCAATTTGAATGTTGCAATTGAGATATAATGTCATTAGCTACTTCTTGATTGATAAACTCTGGTAGTGTAGGTAGTTTATCAGTAAAATCAGATATCTCTTTTCCACCATTAAATATTTCTATTTGATTTAATATAGTAGTTTTAATTAGTTTTCTTTCTTCAAGTGCTTCAATTTCGTTACCTAAAACGCTTTCTAATAATGTTAATAAATTTAATACCTCCAATTTAAGATTATCATCAGTTACATACCATTGTATAGAGTCTATAATATCTTTTGTTAGGCTTATCCCTAATTTAAATATATCCTTTTGATTATTTAGTAGATCGTTTATTGCATTAATTACAACGAGCTTAGTTTGCCAGTTTGGAACCTTTATTATAGCAAGTAATTTCTTTAAGAATAAATGTTGTAGAGGCGGCTGCTCTGTTTGTTCAGCTTCATTATCTTTGTAATTTAATTCTTCTCTAGAGAATTTATTGCTTGCAATTAACTTTGATACTAATTTTATTACTGCTTGCAATTCAATCCTGTGCATAGTTTCTATCTTGGATTTTTGTGCTTCAGCAATAGAATCAAAATCAATTTTATTTTTTTCTAAAATATTTTGAGCTAAAGTTGCAAAATAACTTTCCTGCTCTATTAAGCTTTCTGCATATTTAGTTTTCCACTCGTAATCTACCCTTAGGCCGGCTAGTAGTGCTTCTTTTATTTTAACAGATGTATAACCGCTCGCAATTATTTGATTTGCAAAACCCATGAGATCATCTATTACAACTATATCAATTAACTCCTTTAACTTATCTATATTAGGTATCCTCTCATCTAATTCTCCATTAACTCTTGACTGATTCAGTAAGTGCATTAGCAATGTTACTTTGGTATTTAAACCAAGCTCAATCATCCCATCAATATTACAAGTTACAGATTCCCAGAATCTCGTCACTAATACATTCGTATTGGGTTCATGATTTGTTACTGATTCATCATTCGTTACTATGCCAGCTAAAAATTTTAAAGTAAGTAGATAACGTGGTTCATTACGATGCTCTCCAATAAATTGTGCTGCCTTTGTATATATTTCCTTGTCTTCACTCAATAGCAACTCTTTTAGAGTAAATGCTGTAAGATATTCTTGGAAACTTAAATGAATAAAAGTGTGTTCCTGATTAGCTAAATCATCAGGATCACGCGCTTTAGCTATATTGTCAACTTTTAACAATCCGTATTTATTAACTTCTCTAATACTAAGAACTTGGTTAATACCACTTGCAATCTTATCAATTATAGCGCCCTCAATCACCAACTTATTATCTTGAAATGCACTATATGCAACTCTTTTTAATACTAACAACTCTTCTGTATTCAAAATTCTTACTGAGGTAGTATCCTTAATAGTTTTATCTGTTTTTTGAATATATCTTTTGCCTAACCAAAGAATCACCTCCTCATACAGTTGACCAATATTAAAATCTCCTCTAAACTTTTCTAAAGTTTCATTGTCAGAGCAAATTAAACATAACATTGCTACATTAATTGGAATTGCTACCATTTCTCTAACATTAGAGTTAGTTTCAATAAGATAGCTCATTAAGGTCTTAGACTTTTGGTAAACATCTCTTATTGAAGACGTAATTTCTGATATACTAGATCCTAACCCTCTTGATGATTTATCTATCTTATCCAATTGAAGATATATTTCCTGCTCTTGATTGTTCGCACTGCTCTTAAAATATTGTAAAATGGCATGCTTCTCTTGAGATTTATCTTCCTTAGAAAATAATAGGTGCAAATTAGAAATTGCTTGCTCTAAGAATTCTTGTTGTTTTGTAAAGTATTTATCAACATACTCCTGTACGCCACTTGAATCTAAACCTGTACTTTCTACTTTCCTATCAAATTTATACTCCGTTTGAAAATTCAACGCATTAGGTCTAGACGTCATCATAACATAAGTTAATGCAAATATTTCATCATTCATTTGAGTAACTTTAGGATCTTTTCCCGATGTTATAAATGACGCCACTTCATCATAGCCATCAAGCAAAAGCAATATCTTATTATAATTAGACTCATTTATTACATTAAAGACTTCATCTTTCTGTATTTTATTATCTCGATCTAATTTAGCATAAGCAGGTTCACTTTTTAGCGAGTATAAAATAAAGCATTTTAACGGCTCATCAAGATCATCCACACTATATCCAGCTTTCCAATCACTGAATAATAACTTGAATTTTATCTTAAATACATAATCGAATTTATTAGTAAAAAGCCTATCTCCACCACTACTTTCTCCTCCCTTTGCCCATTTATAGGATATATTTTGTAAAAAAGCACTCTTACCAACTCCAGCGCCACCTACAATCAAAACTTTATTTGCAGCAGGTTTATCTCCCTTGGGAAGAAAAATTTCTTCAACTTCAATTGGATATTTATTATCACTACCCCTTTCATTAGCTATTATGTTCAATTTAACATAATACTCATCTAACCTTTGTGTTGGAACTGAAGCATCCTCAATTAGTTTTGGCAATGTATCTTGCAACAAATAAAGTGCTTTAAGTTTTTTACTAAGTGATATTTTTGGCATAACTTATCTCATATTCATAATTTAGAGCAACTTTATTAGTCATATTTGTAAAACACCCCCCTTAAGAAGGTCATTTATAAATTAAACTAATTTATAAAATATACAATAGAATTTACATTGAAATACACCTATGGTTGATTCATGAATTGATTATCTCGCACAAAATCGTATTGATCTAACTATGATTATC
>CAYTBU010000098.1:0-2795 GCA_964436105.1 uncultured Rickettsiaceae bacterium
AAGGATCTCAACTAATAAGTGAAAAAGTTTATTACGATCCATTTGAAATTGTGGGGAGCTATGATTAAAAGTTGTGTATGAAGTAGAGTAAGAAAAAGAGGTGGTGTATCCTTTGATTGTGTTCAAAGCAATCAAATTAGGAGATACACCGTGGATAATCGTAAAGCAATTGAAGAAAGAAATCCAGTAGTAGTTGATGCATTAACAGAACTTCTGCGTCATGGTGCGCGGAGACTGATTGTAGATGCGGTTGAAGCAGAGTTGGTGTTGCTATTAAAAGAATTTTCGGAAGAAAAAGTTAATGGAAAGCCGCGGCTAGCGCGCAATGGTTATTTGCCAGAGCGAGAGATTCTAACTGGGATCGGCAAAATTTCTGTTCGTCTGCCCCGGCTGCGAGATCGCGGGTTGGCGGAAGAGAAGGTTAATTTTCATTCAGGACTTATCCCACCTTACATGAGGCGATCTGCAACCATTGATGAAGTGTTGCCATTGCTGTATTTGAAGGGAATATCTGAAGCTGATTTTGCTGAAGTATTGGAACCCATTTTTGGCAAGCAAACTAAAAATTTATCACCCAGCGTAATCAGCAATTTAAAGGCTGGTTGGGATAAAGAATACCAAGCATGGCAAAAGCAGCAGATTGAAAAACGCTATGTGTATTGGTGGGTTGATGGCGTAGGATTTAATGTACGTAATGATGATAGGCGTTGTGTTTTAGTCATCATTGGCGTGAACGAAGAAGGTCACAAAGAATTGATTGCGTTAGAAGATGGCTTTCGAGAAAGTACAGAAAGTTGGCTAAGTCTTTTGCGCCAATTAAAAGCACGTGGTTTGAGTGCGCCGAAATTGACAGTAGGCGATGGGGCGTTGGGTTTCTGGAATGCAGTCAGTGAAGTGTTTCCGGAAGCAAAACACCAGCGATGCTGGTTTCATAAGATGGGCAATGTGTTAGATAAATTACCCAAGGCACAACAAGGCAGAGCGAAATCAATGCTGCATGAAATTTGGATGTCAGCAACGCGGAAAGAAGCGCATGAGGCGTTTGATCGCTTTATTGAAGAATATGGCGCCAAATATCCGAAGGCTGCAGGATGTTTAGAAAAGGATAAAATTGAACTGTTGGCATTTTATGATTTTCCGGCAGAGCATTGGGTGCATCTTCGAACAACGAATCCAATTGAATCGACATTCGCAACAGTGAGAAACCGCACCTACAAAGCGAAAGGGGCTTTTTCTAACCAGACGATTTTAATGATGGCGTTCAAGTTAATGCAAAGCGCGCAGAAGCGTTGGCGAAAATTAAAAGGGTTTCATCAGTTGGATAATGTGCTGCGAGGCATTAAATTCATTGATGGAAAAGTAGAGGAAAATAGGATTGATGATGAAGTAAATGAGTCGTCAAAAAATTCAGAATTGAAGGACGCCGCCTAATGACTTATTTCGCTGCGTACACAAGATTTGACGATAGCTCCTACAACGGCTAATGAACAAGCAAAAAAACCATATTCTTTTAATAACTGTGGTTTATCATATTTAACTGTATTTGTAGGTTGTAAAAAATCTTTAGCAAAATGATCACTAAGATTTTTACTGGCAAATTCTTGCTGAATACGTGGAATAAGAAAATCAATTGCCTCTTGATATATTTCTATGGATTCTATAGGAATCTGGAAATCAATTAATAATTTGATATTTTCGTTTAAAAAAACTTTTAATTGTTCATTATAAACTAATCCTTTTTTGTTAAACTGAGTAAGGATCTCAACTAATAAGTGAAAAAGTTTATTACGATCCATTTGAAATTGTGGGTAATCTTCAAAGTAGAAGCCAATATGTGAGGTAGTAATACTGATTCTTAATAAAGTTTGTACTGCCTCTTTCCCTTCATCTATTTCTTTTTGAAATACAGATAATAATTGCGTCATTTTTTGTGGATTTACCTTAAGTTGCGATTCGCTGTTCAGTGTTGCTTTGATTTGCAAATATACTTCTTTAAATGATTGCGTATTGCAATTTATCGCAGTAAACCCCAGGGGATAAACATCCTCAAAACGATACCCTTTTTCAATTTCCAATAAATTGTCAGGACGTAATAATTTATCTTTGTATAAATAAAAAAACCTATAATATTTTGCTGCTTCTTGCCCCATTATATTAATTAAAAAATGCTGAATGCTATAATGACCGATCCCTAAAATAGCAATAACCCCTATTCCTTGTTCTTCATTAACTTTACGAACTTGTTCTAAGGCTTGAGCCATACCTTGATCACGGATAGCCCTTACTTTACCGAGCAAATCAGGTCTTATTTTTAATAAGTCTCTATTTTTACCTAAAAAATCATCAATACCATATAATTTTGTACTAGGATAACGAGATAAAGCTTTATAGATCATACGACGCTGCTCATTCTCCCTAATAGTTTGTTCAAGTTGTTCACGTTGGTTAGCATCTAAAAGAGTAGATGTTGCAAGTTCTTGTTTAAATTGCTTAATAGATAAACCTATTTCTTCTTCAACTACTTTGGCTGTAAGAGAGTTAAAACAAGCATTAGTTTCATCACAAAAGGCTAGATAATTATCTTGAACAAGCTG
Source organism: uncultured Rickettsiaceae bacterium (assembly GCA_964436105.1). Classification (GTDB taxonomy): domain Bacteria; phylum Pseudomonadota; class Alphaproteobacteria; order Rickettsiales; family Rickettsiaceae; genus JAGOJE01. The sequence goes on from CAYTBU010000098.1 coordinate 2,595, forward strand.
ATCGATACACTGTTCAAAAAACTTAGGTACTACATATTCAGAATGTAATTCAAAAATTACAATGGTAGGCTTCATGTTATTCCTTTAATAATTTTGCTTCATCATAATTGTTATAAATGTAGGATACAGCCTAACATTAATCTCAAGGCCATTTGATCCAAAATTAGTAGACAGTAGTCTACTTACCTCGGGTAAGTTATT
>CAYTBU010000099.1:0-2790 GCA_964436105.1 uncultured Rickettsiaceae bacterium
CAGCACTGTCAATTTCGATAATATCAGGAAGAGTTTCAATATCGACGTCTCCAGCAGCGACCTCATAAAACAAACGAATTAATTGATCACTTAAATAAGAAGCCTGAAGCAAACTAAATTTCTTATCATCAAATCCCTGATATCTTTTAATAATATCTATTAAAAGCAACTTTTGCTCTAAATACCCTATTACCTCCAGCGACTCAGATGGAATCTTATAAGACACGTCGCTTTCGCTAGCAATAGAAGAGAAAGGAATGATATTTGGCAATAAACTCACCCCGGAATGCGATCTTGATAAGAAAATACTTTGCAGAGCCGAGCAAGTAATAGTATTGGGTACAATAATTTTTACCTTAGTCAAGACGCCTACATAATGCCTTAAAACAAAATCTACAATTTGCTCTAAATATGGACGTTTGAAAGAAGCGTAATAAATAGTCATTGATACTCAATAATAAAGAAACCAAGCATAATATAACATTTTGCTAATCGCAGCAAAAAGAAGGGTCTTGATTATGCCAAACCTCGTAAATCCTGCAACCAAAGGAATAAACTTTCCGATGTTTGGTATAAAGCTGAAGAGCAAAAATAGACCACCATATTTTTTAAAAATATCAGCAAGTCTAAGGTATCTAGCCATAATCTTCTGATCGGTAGAGAATCGATATAGATTATATAAAACAATACCAAATATATAATTCAGAACAAAAGCACCTAGAATCCCAAGAGATGCATATAACAGCATCATATGACTGGAATAAAAACCCAAGGCTTTCATTACTGGCAAAGCAATCTCGAGGCGAGCAGTAATCACTAAATTAGAAAAGACAACATCCGTAAATAAAAAAGCATAAGCTTCTGACTGATCCATATGGCCAACATAAAATATATAATATCACTATATTAGTATAAGAATTTTCTACAAATATTTTCTGTATCAAATCCGTAAGTGACTAGCTCTCAAAATCAAAATCTTTACCTTCTGTGATATATTCTCTTATGCGTGACATCAGACGCTGAAAATATTCTAAATTATGCCAAGTAAGAAGCATAGCTCCGATCATTTCACCAACCCTTACTGTATGGTGCAAATAACCCATGGAGTAATTCATACATGCCGGGCACGGGCATCCTTCTTCCAAAGGCTCTAAAGAATCAGCATATTTACTATTACGAATATTGACCGTGCCATTCTTAGTGAAAGCCTGACCATTACGTCCAGACCTTGTTGGAATAACGCAATCGAACATATCCACACCCCTAGATACAGCTCCAATAATATCACTAGGCTTACCAACCCCCATCAAATATCTAGGCTTACTCGCGGGCAATAAATCTGGCGCATAATTCAATACCTTAAACATCATTTCTTGGCCTTCACCAACAGCAAGACCACCAATTGCATAGCCCTCAAAATCTAACTTCATTAGATCCTCTGCTGACTTTGATCTTAAATCTTCATATACACCACCTTGAATGATACCAAATTGGCCATAGCCATCACGTTTCTTAAAAGCGTTACGAGATCTTTCGCCCCATCGTGAAGTCAGTTCCATCGATTCTTTAGCTTGATTGTAAGTAGCTGGGTAAGGCGTACATTCATCGAAAGCCATGGTAATATCGCTACCAAGTAAATATTGAATCTCTGTAGAACTCTCTGGCGATAACATATGTTTGCTACCGTCAATATGAGAACGAAATTCCACGCCTTTTTCAGAGATTTTACGAAGTTGCGATAAAGACATGACCTGAAAACCACCAGAATCGGTCAAAATCGGTTTTTGCCAATTCATAAATTTATGCAAACCTCCAAGATGAGCCACCCTTTCAGCCCCTGGTTTTAACATCAAGTGATAAGTATTACCAAGCACTACATCAGCGCCAGTTGCGGCGACAGATTCTGGCATCATACCCTTCACTGCCGCCCTTGTTCCAACTGGCATAAAAGCAGGCGTTCTAATCTCTCCATGAGCGGTACTGACCACCCCAGTACGCGCTTTTTTATGAGTGGCATTAATTTGAAAAGTAAATTTATTCATCAAAACTTATCCCTCTCTAAAAACATTGCATCACCATAGCTAAAAAATCTAAACTTATTATTAATTGCAAATTGATATGCGGCTTTTATTTTATCATAGCCAGCAAAAGCTGATATTAACATAAGAAGCGTTGATTTGGGTAGATGAAAATTAGTAATTAAAGCATCAACTATTTTAAAATCAAAACCTGGAACGATAAATAAATTAGTATCCCCTTGATCTTCCTGTAATTTTCCTTTTAACGCAGCCGATTCTAGAACTCTGAGAGAAGTAGTGCCTACAGCTATCACTCTTCTTCCTTCAGCTTTGGCTTTATTAATTTTATCCGCCTCTTCCTGCTCGATAAAATAAGATTCATAATGCATTTTATGATCCTTAATATCCTCAGTTTTCACGGGTAAAAAAGTTCCTGCTCCAACGTGCAAAGTCACAAAAGCCATTTCAATATTCTTTTTATGTAAATCAAACAGAATAGCATCGGTAAAATGCAATCCCGCAGTAGGGGCAGCAACGGACCCTAGGGTATTAGAATATATAGTTTGATAGCGTTCTTCATCAACACTATCAGGAGCATCGCGCTTTATATATGGTGGTAAAGGAAGCTCTCCATAGATATCTAAAAAATTATAGATATCTTCAAGACCCAAAGCCCCACCCGCAAGCTTAAACTCTACTTCTACCTCACCCATACCAAGTTTCTTTGTGATTACAACAATATGATCGCCAAAAGTAAATTCATCACCCTCTT
>CAYTBU010000100.1:0-2746 GCA_964436105.1 uncultured Rickettsiaceae bacterium
AAATAGAGAAAATAATACCAGAGCTTATAAAGATAAAGGAAAAGAGGGAAGCCGATGCAAAGCTTGAAGAGATCAAGAAACAAGAAGCAGATAACAAAGAAGAAGAATAATAAAAAAGCCTCGACGTTTGTCGAGGCTTTTTTATTTGGAGCCGGAAGAGGGCGCGGAAGAGTCATTTTTTTATAGATTATTGAATCGAGAATTTACAGGGCAAAATACTTGACAAATATCATCAATATGCTATACTATTTAAAATTCTTTTGATATAGGTTTGATTGGTGACCAGATATTCTAAAGGAGTTTGTGGTAACCAATTAAACTTAAAAATAATGAAAATTTCAAAATTAACAAAAAGTCGGTTTAGAGATGGCTCTTATTGTGGCACCCCTTCGTTCGTTCTTTTGAGTTCAGGACTCTTAACCAAAGACGAGTGGGTGATTAAATTCATAAAGGATGACTTTGACAGTGTAAAAACTATTAAAACCTTAAATGAAATCAATTTCACTCCTGTTAACAATGGTTTAATTACTGCAGCGCTGTTACTAGGCGAGCCATTCATGAGTCAATATCTGTTTGCTGATTTTGTAAATCATGCAAAAAGACATGGTTTTGTGATCGCGAAAAGTCCCGAAATAGCACTGCTTTTAAGGGATAGTATCTCTGATGAAGATTTAAAGTCTATGGAGTGTGACTACCTCGTTACCCCTTTCATGGATTCAGAAGATGATGATCAAGTAAGGGAAATAATCCTACACAGAGCCTGTGTAGATGAAAAGGGATATTTCTCGCATGGGTTAGTGGACCATAAAGCAAAATACAGCAGCCGAACTCGTTTTGCATTTGTGAAGGATATTACAACAATGGAGATTTGAAATGAGAGGGAATACTGGAAAGGACAACAAAACAAATAATCTGTTTTGTTGTCCACTTTATCAGGATTTTGAGCAATGACTCGAAATTCTGTAGAGAATAGTTCTTTTGAAAAAAGATTTGATTGGTTTTCACAGATTATTTTGTGGTTTGTGGTAACCAATTAAATCTCATAAAAATGAAAAATAAAACAGGATTAGCTACTGATTCAATTGCAACTATTGAGCTACTTATAAAAGAGTGTGTTCAAAAAGGTGAATATGATGAGGCAAAAGAATTAGCCCAGTTCATAAATAGAAAGCTAACACTTCAAGAAATTGACAGCATTGCTATCTATCATTTGGAACTAACTGAGCCAAGGCCATGGCATGTATTAGGTATTGCAGAAGAAACTAAGGTTTCCCGCTCAATATTGGAAAAAATAATACAAAAATCAACCACTGAGGGAAGTATGTGGATTGCCTACCGGGCTGCACAAATTGCAAAAAGGAAATTGTCTCAGAATGAAGTTGATGCTATTTATTTAGCTATCTTAAAAAAAGAGACTAAGCCTGAGCAATTCAAGAAAGAAGTAAATGATGCTTTGTATTACGACACTATGTATGACGTAGGCAGAAAGGATCGAGTTAGGCATATTAAGATGGATGTAAATCCATCGCAAGAAGTTGCAAACCAACTTCTTGAAAAATGCCTTGAACAAAATCTTATTGACCTAGGTTTTACAATTTGTTGGATCAGGAGACAAAAGGATCAGGTTAAACAGGAGCTTATTGACCAACTGGTAATGAGGCATCATGCTTCAGGCGATCGTCTTTCAGTAGATACTCCCAAAAAGGAAGTTATCATGCAGGCTTCATTGCCCGTAATAGAAAGCATGTTGAAGGAATTTATGGAAAAATCCCATGATTCTTATTCGCTATTTTACTACGCTGAATGTGATTCAACTGGTACTATCGCTGCGATAGTCGTCGATGTTCTTCTTGAAGATGCAGAAAAGATACAGGATAAATTTAAGAAGGAAGACGCCTTAAAAGATCTCGTGGATAAGGTTACTAACCATGTCTACAAAATCAACTATCAGACAAGCACTATTGAAAAACTAGTCGAAGTTAACTTCCGTTCAGGACTATGGTTTGAAAATTTAAAACTGGCTATAAATTCGAAAGTTTCGCAAGAAATATCAGATAAAATATTAATGGACATTAAGTCTCGCCAGATTCATTATCGTACACTTGAGCTCTATCGCGAACGTGGTGGCCCAGATGAGGTTAAGCAATGGTTGATTGAAACATTCTCATGTAATTATGAGATAAGTAGCCATTTAAAATTTGACCCAAAAATAGTTGCAGAACTTGGGGGGAGAGAAGCTATGGATGCTCTAGTGGTAAAACTTCTGAAAGCTGATCGCGTATACGATGCAATTCAAGCTGCAAAACTTATTTATTTATCAAAAGATAAAAGAGAAGAAGTTATTGCAGCGAGTATTAAAACATACGGGGTATTGCATTTAGTTGAAGATCTTCTAAAGTTAAATAAACGTAAGTTAACTCAAGCTGAAATTGATACGATGTTTCAATCCAGGATTGAAGAGTTGCGATCGAAAGATTATAACCTTCATCCTAATGCTGATACCGCAATTGAACTTTTGAAACTCAATCCTTCGAAAGAGTTAATAGATTCACTCGTTGTTGCATTAAAGGAGAAGAAATTGATGGCAAAATTGGTTCAAGTGCTCGTTTTTACTGGTAAGCAAATTAAAACCAGTTAGCAATCTTGGTGAACTGCTCGTAGTAGTAAACTTTACAAAGCAACCTTCGGGTTGCTTTTTTATTTGGAGCCGGAAGAGGGGTTCGAACCCACGACCTACGGTTTACAA
>CAYTBU010000101.1:0-2745 GCA_964436105.1 uncultured Rickettsiaceae bacterium
GAGTGTGTCTGAAAAGTTAAGTTTTTTTCCAGCAATAGATTCAGAAGATGTTTCGACGGTAAGGCTCTGCTTACTGAGTTCTTCTTTTTTAGCAAACACTTTGTCAGTATATACTTTTATTTCTCGATTAAAATAATCTATTCCAGCATTACTGACACCGCCTAAAACAGGTAATAATAATGCCCCGTTTGAAGATACCGGAAATAACGCATCTAAATCATCCTTATTTGCAGACCCTTTTGCCAGTATATTTATAGCTGCAGCCTGTCCCGTCAGTTTGCTAACGGTGACACTAGGATTTGAGAGACTTTTAAAATAAATATCAACTGCCGCCAAAGCTTGGTCCGCTTTACTTACTACTTTTAAATTTTCTGACGTATCTATACCAACTTCTTCAAGAGACATCATAGCATCAGGGAACGTATTATCAGAATAAATCAAGTGATTCTGTATTGCGTTTTGATAAGCTAAAATCTCTTTTTTCTCTTTTGCGTCTGTGGCCTTATCATAGGCTTTAGCCAACTGCACAGGAGCAGCATTATTCAATGAATTAACTTGCCGACTTATGGAAATCATCATCTCGGCCAGTGCAGTAAGTTTAGGTTTTAACAACTTATTCAAAGCATTCACTGTGTCGTTATCTTCGATTTTTTCCCCATTATATTCATAAGCTTTGATCAAATTATCAATTTTACCTAATTCAAAATCAGCACCCGTCGATTCATCCTTCGCTTGAACTTTACCATCTCGAACGTAAAAATAAGTACTATTATTGCCCATCATTCTAGTCAGCATATCGACTACATTGGGGATCATTTTAACCACAGATTCAGAAGCCTGCTCAAAACTTTTCATAGCCGCAAAACTTATCAATCCATCTTTATTTGTTAAATTCTCTAATGATCTTTTCATATTTATATAATATGCAAAAACTTCACTAGCATTATATCTACCGCCGTAACCAGGAGCGTTTCCACCTGGGGGCATTGATAAATTCCAAATTGAGCCAACCCCTAATGCTGCCGCATGCCCGAGAAATTCATGATCCATTGTATACTTAAGATCACCTTTGTCGCCAATTTCAATATTAATATGACTTGGACTTAAATGCGTTTCAACTTTGCCGGAAGAATCAGGTACAAATTCTCCGACCGCACCGGACTGCAAACTGGCATCAAAATAGACGGACATTAGATTATTTAAAGCAGGAGAAGAAGCCAATTCTTTCGCTGTTTCACTTTCCCCCGAAGGAGAAACCTTTAACCTCTTATACGATCCATAATTAATACCCATTAGACTAACATTTCTAGTAACTATCTCTGTTGATGCTCCGATTTCTAAAGAGTGTGCATTAATATCGCGATTATATAAAGTCATTGCCAAATCATTAGATTCCCTCGCCGTACTATCCTTTATCAAAGCATCCGACCTTGATTCTAATCTATGTAAATTCGTATAACTTGTTATAGCATCTTCTAGTTTATTCAAAGCTATGATGGTGTCCGAACCTAATAATGGACCCAATTTTACACTGGGTGCATATATACTTTTATTTTCAGTAGCATTGGTAAACAACAATAACAAAGCACTTATGCTTAAAAGCAATAAACCCGTTTGTATATACCTTTTATTAAGAATCACAGCTCCACCTTATTCTAGTCACAAGTTTTCAAACCTAAAACATCGCACTCATGTCGGGATAATAATTTGTTATTCTTTGTCTCATCGCTTTTTTTACACGCGCATCACTGTTCTTTGCATTTTCTATAGCTTCTTTGACAGCGGGATATAACATTTCGCTTGTTACATGATCTTGTTTTGCCATGATCAGCGCTAGCTCAAAGGGGTATGAATTGTCTTCTAAGCTGCCATTTTCTAAAACAGCAATGGGCTCGCTGATTGTTGCGCCATAAAAAAGTGCTTTTCTTGCAGGATTTAATTTTAGCTGACGAACAAGGTTCAATGAAGCCATGTGGTAAGACAAATCCGAGGTGATGTTGTCTCTTGATTTCTCCATTTGCTCAAAAATAGATTGCGATCTTTGTTCAATTTCAGCTTGCGTTGTGATTAAGTTTTTAGAAAATTTCTCGTCTCCGCCAAGAACTGGCATCATCGACATAAATTTAGCTACGGTAAATGTTGCTGGATGATTACCAAAATATAAATAGGTATCTGCGAACATCTTTTGCGAGTCCGCTTTGTTTAAAATTTGGCTTCTGAAATAATTAATCTCATCAGCTTTTTTCGGACTTGTTTTTGGTCCTATGGTTAAATCATTTTTCATTTGATTTAAAACAGCAGTCTTTTTTTCTGGGCTGATAATTTGTTTGTCTAAATGTTTGGTTTGTATTTTGTTTTGCTTTATGCTTCTGAAAATAACAAATCCAACCCCTAGAATCACCAGACCAATACCAATTTTAATTTTATTATTCATCTCACACCTTTTAATTTCTAAAATATTTGATCTGCTAATTCTGGAAAAAATGCTTCAACCCTTGCTTGATATTCTTTAAGAGCTTTTGGATTGTGTTTATTTGCTTGAAATCCCTTTTGTAAATAAGGATAGATTTCAGTACTGTCGAGCTCTGAATCCTTCATCAAAATCATTCCATTGGTAATATTTAATGATTTTGCAGCCGGTGCACCCTGTGGATTAAAAACATACGACATCGAAACAGCACCACCAAACACACGTGCCTTTTGTGCTTGTGACATATCCATCATGTAGGTCATGTTTAAGGTCAT
>CAYTBU010000102.1:0-2715 GCA_964436105.1 uncultured Rickettsiaceae bacterium
TTTTTATAGATCCTTCAGACTCTTCTCTTGTTTATTGTGCGGAAGATTTATTAAAAACCAGACCAGATATTTCTGTTTCAGAGATAGCCTCTTTGCTTAATATTGATAAAAGCTTGGCAGCTCAGATTTATAATAAGGTGAGCAGCGCTAAAAAGCCTTGGTGGAAATTTTGGAATTGAGCACTCCAATCTTTCGAAACTTCAATAAACTCGCCAATATACTTGAAGGTTGTTCTACCACGCTCATCATTCATAATCTCAATCAAAATACCATTCAATATAATCTCTCGTTTACAATCATTTTAATAGCATATATTATAGCCCTATTAAATTTAGTTTGAGTAGCCTTTATGAATTTACGTAACTTATTGTTATTATTGCTGTGTAGCGCTTCGCTTGTGTCTTGTAAATCCACTAAAGAAGACGAAACTATCACACCAGCTGATACTTTGTATAGCAAGGGTACAGAATTGTTGCAGCATAATAAGCATAAAGATGCTGCTCATGAATTTGCAAAAATATACTTCCAGCATCCGGGTTCAGAATTCGCTGCCAAGGCGGAGATCATGGAAGCTTATTCTTTCTATCTAGCTGCAGAATATGAGGAAGCGATTGACGTGCTAGATACTTTCGTGAATTTACACCCAATGCATGAAGATATTGCTTATGTATATTATTTAAAGGGCATGTGTTACTATATGCAGATCTCTGATGCTGAGCATGATCAAGGAAAAACAGATGCTGCGCAAATCGCTTTTCAGGAAGTGATTAATCGTTTTCCATTAACAAAATATGCGGTTGATGCTAGCTTAAAGATGGATCTGATAAAAGATCATCTAGCCGGCTCTGAAATGAACGTAGGGCGTTTTTATTTAAAGCAACAAAATCCAATCGCCGCTGTTAAGCGTTTTCAAAATGTAGTACAGAATTACCAAACTACTAGTCATATAGCTGAAGCTTTATATAGAATGACAGAATGCTATATGATGCTTGGGATCAAAGATGAAGCGGCCAAATATGCCGCAGTACTTGGGCATAATTACCCTGATAGCCAGTGGTATGAGCATGCGCATCGCTTAGTAAGTAAACATAAATAATATAGTAGTTTAAGAATTGTATGTCATGCCCTGTGCATGCGGGCATCCATCTTTTATATAGATTCCCGCTTTTGCGGGAATGACAAGGTTTTTAAACTAATCTTTTGATTTTAGCTCACGTCAAAATCAAAATATTTACCTGCAAATGGCTCGTCAATGAGTTCATAATGCCACCATTCATTTTGGGCGGATCTGAATCCGTGTTTATGCATCTTATTACGCAGGAAATTTCGCCATGCTAATTGTGGGTTCGTGATGATTTTGCTGTCATGATGCGATGCTATGTCAAATAAATCGAAGTGCGATCCCATATCAACAGTTCCATCATATAAATAAGTGAAGGTAAAGCCATCGGTGAAAGTTCGATCTAGTTCTAGAGGTTCGGTATGAAAAGATGATTGATCCTCGATAATACTTAAGTCAAGCGCGCTGCCGCTGCTGTGAAAAGATTGATAATTAATATAACCAAGCTCAAATAAATCTTCTTTATTTACCCTCGGATAATAGAGTTGTTTCATTTTTTGCTCTGAATGATCCTGACTCCACTCCGCAAATTGCTGAACGGCTTTGGTTGGCCTATAAGCATCATATATTACGAGCGATAATCCTTCTTCTTGAAGCTCTTGTTGAAGAAGCTGCAGCTTTAGTGCAGCTTCTATAGTGACTATTGCTGTGTTGTTATTGTAACCAGTAATTTTAGTGCCAACAAAATTTTGCGCGGTGACATATTGTATGTTTTGTATTATGCTGCTGTCCATATCATGTAAATAGACAAAACCTTCTGGTAAGGTGTTGATATTAGTTTTATTTATGCTTTCTAGCGCTGTGTCTAAGATGATTGCTGCAGCGACCTGGTCGTCTCGTTTATCTCGTTCTTTTCGGTTTAATCCTAGATCTTTCAGTAAATTACTCGCTGCTCTTGATGTAAGTCTTTCATCTTGCAAGAAAATGGGGAGGGCAAAAGCGTTGTAGAGTTTAGTGGCAAAATTTTGTACAATAGCATTTTGAGAGCTGGATGTGCCATCCATATTTACTGGTAGCCCCATAACAATTGCGCAAGGTTTATATTGCTCTAAAATCGGAATCAATAAATTGAGTTTTGGTTCTATGATTCCTACGATGATCGACATTGTGCGGTTAGGGGTAGAGACTGCAACTCCTAGTTTTTTTGTGCCAAAATCTATTGATAAAATTGGGGATGAATCTTTGAGTAATCGACAAAATTCTTGTATATCCGATGTGATCATGTTAATAATTTAATATCTTTTATAAAGAATTATATGTTAAATAAACTTTTAGTACAACTCTTCAGATGTAATATTAAAGCAGCGGCTTTATTATCTCTGGTTTATTGTTTGCTATTTAATAGTTCGATTATACTTTTTAAGTTTGATTACTATAAAGCCGATCTTGCATTTGGAGTACTCGAGCTACTCAAAGACTTCATTCAAATTTTTATTGCGAATTTTATTATTTTTTTAGGGCTGTCTCTGACTAGGCCTCTCTTCATTGTAGGGTCTTTGTTTTTATTCTTTACTGGAGCAATATCAAGTTACAGCGTCTTCTTTTTTAAAATTTTTCCTACGAAACAGATAATACGTACATTATTTGAAAATGAA
>CAYTBU010000103.1:0-540 GCA_964436105.1 uncultured Rickettsiaceae bacterium
TTAAATTACGGGAAAGGGGTGATTATCTAGAACATTTGATTCACGCAACAAGGCCATCCACACTTCGTCTACAATCGTTGTATAATTGTTACTTTGTTGATTCGGATCATTCGCTAATAAACTCATAAATACCTACCCTTTATTTTAATTAAAACTACAATTCTTCTATTACACTTCTTATTGTCATTTATACCATAGGTTACCCCTATTTGTATATAACAATATGTTAAAAGAGGTTTATTTCCATGCTTAAAGCACCAATTTATAACGAGTTGCCCTACCCTGGCCAATAGGCTCTAACTTTTTTAAATCAACAAGTTTTTTTATGATAGATTCAACGGTACGCGCTGGAAATCCAAGTGCATTGATAGCATCGGATCGATTAAAGGCGCCATCCTGTAGATTCACCCATTGCCACAAAGCTAATTGCTTCTCTGATAGTAAATATTCTATATTATCACCGGCAATAATCTTAAGAGCTTGTACACTTTGACTCTTGATAATGTTTAGGAAAAATAATAGCCAAGGAGCTATATTTTC
>CAYTBU010000103.1:550-2684 GCA_964436105.1 uncultured Rickettsiaceae bacterium
TTTGCGTCTTATTAAGCGCAAGGTAATAATCAAGCTTCGTAGCTTCAATAAGGCGCTCATGAGAAACCACCTGCGTAAAAAGGTAGCCCTGCTGCAGTAGCATTAAATTTGCCAGCAATCTACTGGTCCTTCCATTACCATCTTGAAACGGATGAATCGCTAAATATTCAAAGATAAAATTTGCCGTTACAATAAGAGGGTGTTTACTCTTTGTACTAATTGCCCAATGATACCAATCTATAAGCTCTTGCATCTCTTTTTGGACTAAATAAGGAGGCGTAGGATCAAAAATGATACCTACTACATTACCACTCGTATCTTTTGCTTCTACTCGATTAGAACCAAATTTATAACTTCCTTTATGCCCCTGGTCTTTTTCACTATAAGAGAGCATATCATAATGTAACTTTAAAATAGATGATTCACTAATGGGAATATCCTTATAGTGGTTAAAAACTGACTCAAGGCACTCAAGATAGCCAGCAATTTCTTGCTCATCACGAGTTTTGAATTTCTTAACATGTAAGTTTTTGTATAGACTCTCTACTTCCGGGTCACTTAGCTTGTTGCCTTCGATACGGTTAGAAGCTCCGGTTGAAGTCACAATAACCGAGCGCGTTAAGCGCTCTATTGTTTGGGGCAATAATCTACCTGTTATTTGCCAGCTATTCTTTACTCCGTCAATTTCAGATAGTATTGTATATACTTCTTCTATAACAGCAGGATCTAAGTTTAATCTTTGCTGTACTCGGTGCTCATTCCAATCCATTACGATATCTCACATTAGCTCTATGTGAGATTATGTGAGATTATGTGAGGAAAGTCAAGTGTGATTTGAAGTAAAAATCATAACTCTCTAAATTATTACTCTGTACTACAAACATTAACCGATTATCATATAGAGCTAAGCATTTTCTTTAAAATAGCTTTTCTGTTTTTGAGGAACACTTCTGGATAAAACCTAGTCATATGTAGCAATGCTGCCGATGGAGAGGATGGGTTTCTATGGCCATCTTCCCAGTTCTTATAAGTATGATACGAAATATCTAATAGCTCAGCAAACTCCACTTGGGTTAGTTTGTATATCGATTTGCGAGTGTTTTTAATTTCTTTAGGCGTAAGCCATTCCCTACCCTTCTTTGCTTCTATCTCTTTGTATAATTTAAACAATTTATCTAATTTCATCCGCAATATTACCCGAGTCCAGTTACGTTTTTCTTAGTGTTTTTATAGCATATAATTCCGTCATTGACGGAATTATATAATAGCCTCAAATTAAAAGAAAGAATTTTTAATAGCAAAAAGGTAATAGATTGACTTGAGTTTTGAACCAAGGTATTTTGATACCTATGAACTGATATTTAAAAACGAAGAAGGGGTCAACTAAGAAGCCCCCCGAAAGTGTACGATTTGGAATTATATCCCTGCTAATATGAAATTATCAGCTTTAGCAGCTCCTTGATCAAAGGTAAGAGTTTCATGGCAACCGGAAGATTTATTTATTAAACCTATTAATGCATCTGAATAGTCTATTTTGTTCTGGACATACTCGTTTAAAGCTAGCCATAATAATTCTTGTTTTTCAAAGGAAAACTCTTCTGTAGACAACATTTGGTTTATAACTACTACAACCTGCTCCTTACTATATTTATAACCTCTTTCAAGTACCCAGACTAATTCACACATTACTATGTTATTGATAAACAGCGAATTAGGAGAATTTTAGTAGCGATACCGACAACTCCTGACGAAACATTTTAACCTTGTTTAATAATATTTGTTCACCAGCAATCAAATAATTAAACATCGTTATTTTCAATTTGTTATCTCTAAGACGGTGGTAAATATTTTTCATGGGCTATAGGTGTTTTTCATAAGAAAATATAGATTATAACCGTATTTCATACTATTCTGACTAACGATCAATTCAGCGCTAACTTTGTAAGTATTTTTTACGATTGGAGTTTAACATAGCAGAATATGTGATTAGCGAGTTATGCCCTATAATCAGTTACTCTACTTTATATTTCAATATTTTTTGATTCTTAAAAGCACTTAACACTGTAGAAACGTGCCTTTAAATATTTTGTTTGCATATTATTGCGTAAAATGCAATAATACAGATATGAAATAC
>CAYTBU010000104.1:0-2657 GCA_964436105.1 uncultured Rickettsiaceae bacterium
CAAGAAGAAAAAGACTTTGCCGCTGAAGTAGCAGCTGTGGCCGGTCAATAAATAGACACCCCTTATCCCCGCCCCTCTTGCTGCGGGGATAAGCACTTTCTCATGATATAATTACCATATTAAAGCAAAAAATCTTTCTCTATCATTAGAGACATATTGTGATCAGCCCGCAAAGGCCTTAAAGTAATAATGTTATATATAAGACACCATGAGAAAGGATCATGCTCAAAATACAGCTGATAATCAATCAAATCGGCAAGTTTTTGTCGCACATAATAGAAAAATATCGAAATATTGATTTTAACTTTAGCAACAAACATATTTTAATTCTTTTAGGGGATTATGGTTGCTGCATTAATGTGATTCATCAAAATAAAACTATAGACTCTCTTTGCCTCGAAGGAACAGAATATAGTCATACGAAATATCATAAATTCTTAGAAAAATACAAATACCATGAAATCTTTTTTATTTTAGACAAAAGCGATATTAAGCTAGACCATGCTGATATACCTATTTCTTATAATTTAATATATCAAAATCCAATTACACAATTCATAAAAAGTAATTTTAATCCAAACACACTCGTGTCATCAAATGTTTATAACATCACATATAATAAGCAAGAGATACACCATACAGTCTTCACATCAACACCAGTCCCTAAAGAATTACATAATTGGCTAGAATATATAAGCTCTAATAAATTTGAACTTAAAAACATCTATTTTCTTACTTTAAATGCCCCGCAATTATTAAATAACATCTTAGAGAATGCTAATATTCCAAACCTAAATAGCTTGCGTTTATTCGTGACTGTTACGAAGAGTAGTAGCGTACGTATAATCATTAGTGATCATAATAATATTTTAGAAAGCCATTCATTCACTCCACCAGCCGATAAATCAAACGCTTATATACAAGGCATAATTGAACAAGTCGTTTTTGATAGTTTAATCTCACTTAAAAATTACATACATCATAACCAAGTTACACCATCTCTTATAATATTAGCCAGTGAAGAATTAAAGCAGCTATTAAACCGAAGTAAATTCAACATAGCAGATGTGGTTATTTTAAGTGAGGAAGACCTTATTATACGATCTAAACCACGCCTAAAGAATGATACTGATAATATAATTCTCAGCCTCTTAAACAACAACTTCGCCTCCCCCGCCACCCAAAAGACTTTAGATAGCTATAAAAGAATCACTAAATTCAATAATTTGCTATCAAACCCATGTTATGTAATAATTTCGATACTCATTATTACATTACTCGTAACTCAACTACGGATTTTCACTCAAAACAACCAATCATCATCTTTGAATGAAAAATTTTATATGCTATCTGAAAATTATAGAGGATTGAAACAAAAATATCCTGACATTCCTAATCTAGAGCAAATAGTCAACTTTCATTATGCAACAACAGAGCTATCGACCTCCCAAAAGCTACCATTTGAAGATTTAAACAACCTATTGAAAACGATTTCGGGTAATTTTATTTTGTATAAAATTCACTGGGAACTAGGCAAAGACAATAAATCTCTAATATTTATTACTGGAAGCTATAAAACTAATGCCATAAACATGGATGAAGAAAAAACAATGCTGAATCAGGAAATCAACAACCTACGGCGGACTCTTCTAGGATGCACTCTAGAGTATAAATATAGTATAGATGAAGTTTCAAATTATGGAGGCTATTCGACCATACCTCTGCAATTAATTATTACAAAATAGGTGCATAGATACTAATGAACAGCAAAATTATCCATCTTAAAAACATTATTATCTTCAAAATACTAATTTATATATTATGTATTACATTCTTCTGTTTTATTTTTCCTATCTCACAAGATACCCTACAAGATTCAATTAATAAAACAAATATAGCAAGATCCGAACTACAAGATTTAGAAAACAAAGTCGCCTTTATCACAAATGCACAAGACATTATTAATAGTTCATACCAAGATTATACCTCCGAGAGCAAATCTCCATTTGATGTGTCGTGTTTTATACATAGTGATCTCAATAAAAAATATATAGAGCTTGGTAATAGTTTTAATCTAACACAAAGTCCTAAATTGTTCTCATCCACTACGCAATCGATCAATGATTCATACAACTCTCAGTCTATTACAATATTAACAACTAAGATCATGCTATCTTTTAAAGCCGAGAATATATCAAAATCGATTGATTTTATCGTTGAAGCCTATAAGCAACTACCAAAATATAGCTTAATTACCTCTTTTGATATAGAAAACCCTGACTTTATAACACCACAATCTATTCATGCTTTAAAAGCAAATGTAATACCATCAATTATTACGACTAATATAAATATGTTGATCCGTGAAATACAAACAAAGAATTGATGATCATCATTGATGACAAAGAGATACGTATGTAAGTGCGATGATAGCACTTACATACGTTGCATAATTAAAAATCTGAGGCTGCTTTACGTGGAGCACTCTTAAATGAAGGTCTTGCGGCCATGTTACCATTATTACCAAATGATTTTTTACCCGCACCCGCGTATGATCTTTTCTCACCGCTACCTGCGAATGGTCTTTTCTCACCAGCGCCTGCAAATGATCTTTTTTCACCGCTACCTGCGAATGGTCTTTTCTCACCGCTACCTGC
>CAYTBU010000105.1:0-2493 GCA_964436105.1 uncultured Rickettsiaceae bacterium
TGGCGTTGTAATGTCTTATCAATTTGGTACGAATTGGTCAATTTTTTCTGATCGTATCGCCAATGTTCTAGGTCCGTTACTAGGGTTCGAAGTATTGACAGCGTTCTTTTTAGAGTCTTCTTTTCTTGGAGTTATGTTGTTTGGATGGGGCAGAGTGAGTAAGGGGATGCATTTTGCTTCTACATGTATAGTTGCCGTAGGGACATTAAGTTCTGCGTTTTGGATTCTTGCCGTTAATAGCTGGATGCAAACACCTCAAGGGTTTGTGATTCATGCAGATGGTAGATTATATCCCACTGATTGGCTGGAAATTATTTTCAATCCTTCTTTTCCCTATCGATTATGTCATATGATAACTGCTTCATATCTTACTACTGCATTCTTTATTGGTGGAGTTGGAGCGTTTTATTTACTTAGAAAACTATACGTACCGCATGCAAAAATCATGCTTGGCATGGCAACAATTATGGCTGTTTTGGTAGCTCCATTACAGCTATTGATTGGTGATATGCATGGTTTAAATACTTTAAAGCATCAGCCCACTAAAATAGCTGCGATGGAGGGTATATGGGAATCTGAGCGGGGAGCTGGTTTGAGGTTGTTTGCTTGGCCTGATGAGAAAGGGGAGGTTAATCGGTATGAAATAAAGATTCCTTATCTTACTAGTGTTATCCTAACGCACGATAAAAATGGTGAAGTAAAAGGATTAAAAGAATGGAGCAAAGAGGATAGGCCACCAGTAGCAATAGTATTCTGGTCTTTCCGTATAATGGTTGGAATAGGCCTCTTAATGATACTTATTGGTATTGTAAGCTCAGTACAATATCTACGCAAAACTTTATTTAATAATCCGGTTTTACAAAAATGTTGGGTACTCATGGCTCCTTCCGGATTTATTGCGCTTCTTGCTGGATGGTTCGTAACAGAGATAGGAAGGCAGCCTTATACTGCTTATGGTATTATACGTACTATACATTCAGTATCTCCTACAATTTCTGGTCCACAAGTGCTATGGTCTTTGATTGCATTTGTAATAATGTACACTTGGGTATTTGGAGCCGGTATATATTATATTTTTAAGCTTATTCGTAATGGCGTTCTAGTTGCAGATAAATCAGAGCAGTTTCGTCAACATAGTATTGAGGCTTCAGTAATAGAATATGCAACACATAAAAAAGGTACTAGGGATGTTTGATTTTTCTTCTTTTGTTGACTTACCTTTAATTTGGGGAGGTTTAATAGCTACTGCTATTTTTTTATATGTACTATTAGATGGATTTGATCTTGGTATTGGGATTTTATTTCCATTTGCTCCGTCGGATAAGTGTCGTGATAAAATGATGAATTCTATTGCTCCATTTTGGGATGGTAATGAAACATGGCTAGTTCTTGGTGGTGGGGGGTTGTTCGCCGCATTCCCTCTAGCATACTCTATACTTATGCCAGCATTTTATATACCAATCATTATAATGTTGCTTGGGCTAATTATGCGTGGGGTAGCAATTGAGTTTAGGTTTAAGTCTGGAGAAGGGGCTAAAAGATTTTGGGACTATGTTTTTCATTATGGTTCTCTTTTTGCCGCTTTCTGCCAAGGAATGATTTTAGGATCATTCGTACAAGGGGTATCAGTGGATGGAAGAAGTTTTGCTGGTGGAGCCTTTGACTGGGTTAGTGGATTTAGTGTTATGACCGGTATTGCTGTGGTTGTTGGTTATAGCCTTTTGGGGTCCACTTGGTTATTAATGAAAACAGAAGATGTAACCCAAGAGTGGTCAAGGAAAGTGGCCTCTTATGTATTAGGGTTTGTTGGTATGTTTATGGCTATTGTAAGTAGTTCTATGCCATTTTTAAACGATGGTATAAAATTGTTTTGGTTTAGCGTGCCTAATATTTATTATTTGATTGCAATACCTTTAATCACAACAATATTGTTTATGATGTTATGGCGCTCTCTCTATAATGGTAGTAGTGATTATTTTCCATTTTTGGCTAGTATAGGTATTTTTTTTATGGGATATTTTGGCTTGGCGATTAGTATTTTTCCATGGATTATACCATTTAAATATAATATTTGGGATGCTGCCGCTTCTGGGCCGGGGTTATCGTTGATGTTAGTTGGAGTTGTGCCGGTATTGCCTTTAATACTTTTTTATACCGGATATTGTTACTATGTTTTTAGGGGTAAAACAAGCCATGAACATATGTATTAAAACAATATTATCTAAATCTGATTTTGTAAAAGCTTTCGCTAAGCGACATCCCAAAATAATGGAGTGGATATGGTTTTTCGCTCTGTGGCTCGGTGGATTACTAACAGTCACAGTATTAACATATCCTATAAAAATGCTAATCAACACCCTTAAGTAAGATTTAATATAATTGTAAGATTCTCCTATGAATCCGGCGCTATATGCTTTATTATATCGGATCAAACATTACCTAATGGTCAAAAATTACATTAAATTTCTTCAAGCAATTGAAATCTTGCTTTAG
>CAYTBU010000106.1:0-2483 GCA_964436105.1 uncultured Rickettsiaceae bacterium
TTTTGCAAGACATTCAACTCTTAATTTAGGGTAAGCTTAGTGGATGATTAAATGTGCTATATAATACTCATACAAACTAAACAATAGGTTTTTATGGGTAAGAACAAAATAAATTTTGACCAACAATACAATCAATTAAATAAACATATCAAATATTTAGCACGAGACTCTTATCTAATCTCCTCCAGAATAGCAAGAGATGGGCTGCGTGAAGCGCAAGACTACATTTCAATAACGCAATTCTTTGTTTTGGGAGTGATTTTGATATATAGTGCTCAGGCAAAACAAATCAATCAAAAAGAAATAATAGAATTTACCGGCCTTGATAAAGCAAGCGTTTCCAAAGCCATTAAAGGGCTACTAAATGAAGAATATATTACGCAAATAATTGATAAGAACGACCGTCGTTCAAAACATCTGATCCCCAATAACCTTTTACAAAATCACTTCATCCTAGCAAACAAGATGCTATTACTATTAGAGTATTTATTTCTTGATAGATAACTTATATGATACCAAAGCATTTCTTCATGAACGTCAAAATATATGAACATTAAAACACAAAAAAAATTATTTGAATCGTTTCTAGCTCTTGGAGTTAAAGAACTATTATTAATGAGACCAAGCGATAACTTAGGTTGGTTCAAAGAATTATTGCCAGAAACAAAAAATATTATCAATGACACTCATTTATACTTCATCTGCAAAAAACCAAGACTAAGATTTATAGATACTTCTCTAAGTTACGATAAGAAAAAATTACATCTTGGATTTGAGGTGACAACCCACCAACACAAAAAAGAAGTATTTGGTGTTATAGATGATTATAATCAATTTTTTCCAGAAGCTACTGAGTTTGTTAGACATAAAGAGCGTAGCTCACAACTTGTTGTAAGATATTCTCCAGATTCTTCTTTGACCATTCCAATAGAACATATCTTTAACTTATTTGACGCAACGAATGACTTTAGTACGTTGCTAGATCAAGAAGTCGTAAACTATGAAGTTTTATATATAGGACAAAGCCTCGGTAAAAACACACCATCTAACTCATACAAAAGAATACTGAAACACGAAACCCTGCAACAAATTTTATCAGACACATTAGAAAATGAGCCTTATAACGAAATAGTGATTTTGCTAGCTACTGTAGATAACGCACCTAGGTTATTTGGTATTACTGACTCAAAATTTGAGTGTCAGCCCGTGCTAGATCACACTATTAAATCTGTAGAAAACTTTGTTGCGCCTATCCAATTATCAAAAAAAGAAATCGTAAACATAATGGAAGCATGCTTAATAAAATATTTCTACCCACCTTATAATAAGATTTTTAAAAAACCTATTACAAGTGGTACAGAAAAGGCATTTAAAAAATGTAGGCAATACGATATTAATTCTACTTCAGTTGGATTAAATACTGGGGGATTAAATTTTATGTTATATTCTTCACAACGCGAAGCTAAGTATGAACATAACGCAAAGTTTCAATTACATTTAGATAATAATCGAATAAATTTAGAAGATATTTTAACCTACGCTCCACCAAAAAGTGACTAATAACAGCCTCTTATTTCTTGATAAATAACTGACCATTCCTAGACTTTGCCTCATCGTCGCTCAGCCATATATGCTCCTTAGATAAAACCTGAAACTGTTTATCTGCTATATCCTGATTTAATATCTCATTTCTATCTTTAAGCTCGGTATAATGAATGCCTAGATATTTAATTTGCTGATCTTTGAGCGCATTTTGCACGGAAGTTAGATTCGTCACTCGATCATCGACAAAAATGATATTTTTGTATTTTTTATTCAATTGCTCTAAGAAACCTAAAAACACCTTCCCTTTATCCTTTTTATTCGTGAATATCACGCGAGAAATACATTCAGGGAAGTTGCTCTTTAATAAATCACCATTAGCTTTGAAATTATAACCAAGAGATTTTAAGCGCGATAAATGAAGCTTTGCTTCATTTTTAACAACACCATATTTACCCGAGTTATTGGCTGTCAAACCAACGATAGTTACTTTATTAGAATCAAGATCTTGTAGGAAAGTTGGCATGCCGGCAGCAACTAGCTCAACCTTAATAGAAGATACAATCTTACTCATTAAATAGTCAGCCATTGGTATTTTGTTTTTACCAAGAGCAATATCTTTTCCTTGAAAATCTTTAGAGATGGCTTTGAAGTGTTTTGAACGATAATTGTTTTCCTCACCGGCATATCTAAGCACCCTATCTCGAGGCGCAAACAGCACATAGTCCAAATCAAACAAAATAAGAGTGTCTTCACCATGAAATTGAGCGGTATATGTTTTAATCTCGTTAACCGAAGATGCTTGCACAATTCTAGCATGAGCCTCAAAAGTAAAAGAGCCTATCAACAGCATCAATCCAATCTTAAAATTAGTTTTAATCTGCTGCAGATACTTAGTCATCTAACCCAGCCGCTCTAAAATCCTCTCTCTACCGATTAAT
>CAYTBU010000107.1:0-2471 GCA_964436105.1 uncultured Rickettsiaceae bacterium
CCGACGTAGCCATCCAGTTAATTTACTTATAACTTATAGCTCAGGTGGGCTATAAGGATAGTGATATTGAACTACGCTCATTCAACCATCCCCATGATCTCTCTTGCAGCAATTTTGGAAGGACTATTTTTAGCCCCCAAGCCCATAGATTTGAGCACGACCAACGAATCAGCGATCTGCTTACTAGCTATTACATCATTATCTAATATATTCCTAATTGCAATAGCTAGCATTTGTTCATTACAATCGGATTGCAGAAACTCAGGGATGATCTCCCTGCCACCCATGATATTAATTAAAGATGCATATTTTACTTTAGCGGTTAATTTGATAATAGCGCCAGTCAAAAAATTTAATTTATAAGCCACCACCATTGGTGTTTTGGAAGCCGCAATTTCAAGCGTATTAGTGCCAGACTTAGCCAGCGCTACGTCTGCGGCGGCATAAGCCTGCAGGCGCTCCTGGTGCGATACTATCACATATTTAAAAGTCGCTTTTTTCAAATATTCTTTTACTAAAGCGTCATTTGAAGTTAGTACGAAACAACAAGTAAAGTCTTCATAAAATCTTGCAACATTATTTAATGCAGCAATGAATGGCGGTAAGTGCCTGATTAATTCACCCTTTCTACTTCCAGGGGTAACCACAACTAACTTACTATCATCCTTTATTTTATGTTTTGTTCTAAAATTTTGATCGCCACCAAAAACTGTATCAAATATAGGATGCCCAATATAAGTAGTTCTCAATCCTTCTTTTTCAAAATATTGGGGTTCAAATGGCAAAAGAGTAAGCAAATGATCATATATGTCCGCAAATTTCTTCGCCCTGCCCGGCTTATAAACCCATACACTAGGAGCTACAATATGCAGAAGTTTTATCTCGGGGCATTCTCTGCGAAGCAAAGAAGCAACTCTGTAACAAAACCCAGGAGAATCAATAGTAACAACAAGATCTGGCTTTTTTGCTTTTATATCTTGGGCAGTCTGCCGGATGCGCCTTTTAATATGCAAAATATGTGGAATAATTTCAAGAAAACCCATTAGACTAAGCTCTTCCATCGGAAACAGACTATCAATACCCTCAAGAGCCATGTTAGTACCACCCACACCTTCAAAATGGACCGCGGGATTAATGGCCTTAATTTGCCTCATGACCTGCGCGCCCATCATATCTCCGGACACTTCACCAGCTATAAAATAAATCATTTTGTTTTGCACAAATTTAGCCCTTGATTAATAATATTAGATTCTATCCCCATACATCCGAGCGATGAATGAAAAATATAATTATGATTCAATAGCTGATTCCTGCGTGCTTTTAAATTCTCTAATAAAGATGGATGCTTATTCAAGAATTTATCAGACCCCCAAAAAATGAATGGTATAGAAGTTTGTTCTTTTGGCATAGGCTGAGCGCCATGAGTATATCTGCCTTCTTCTCCTAATGACTCTCCATGGTCAGAAACGTAAATTAAGAACGCATTCTTACCTTTAAGACGCTCAATCACTTGATCCAAAATATAATCCGTATATAAAACACTATTATCATATATATTAACTAGCTCGTCCTTACTACAGACCGTATAATCCATCTTTACTTCCGATGCGCATACGGGTTTAAAATGCTCAAATTCTTTAGGATAACGCGAACTATAATTCCAATGACTACCAGATGTATGCAGGACCACGAATTTTTTACCTTTCCGCCCTAGAATATTATCAAAATATGGTAGAATTACCTCATCGAGCGCATTCATTTGATATAATGCTGACCCTCCCGGAATAATCGCCATATTTACTTCATGATAAATATTCTCTTTAGTGTAACCTTGCAAGTATTTCAGTAACGATTGACTCCCTACCCAACTAGTCTCTATCCCTAACTTAGTCAATATCGAAAGCACGCTCGTTTCATAAATAGCTTCCGATATTTTATCTCGAGGCAAATTAGAAAACATATAAGGTACAGATAGATAAGTCAGATTCGCATGCGCCTCCGCCTCAAAAGAGACTAAATTAGGTATTTTAGCAAGCAAAGGCGTAGTCTCGCGCTCATATCCATTAAGTGAAAAATGGTCGTATCTTGCTGCCTCTCCAACGACTATAATTCCTATAATATCGTCATCAGAGGATATTACAAAATCCACCCCTTGCGATATATCTTTTTTCTCTGGATTATGGAATGTGTCTAAATAATACAGATAACTATTATGTAAATATTGAATAGGAAAGTAGCTCCGCAAAACCTTATATTGCGGCATAATAATATTGGTAATAAAAATCACCAAACATATAAATGGTAAAATAATCGATTGCTTCGCTTTCGCTTTTATAGACAAGCTCAGAGAAATTAAAATCGCAAATATTACCAATATAACTACCCTGACGCTTAAAATCTCAACACTTTCAGAAATTTCATTTTCAAATAATGTACGTATTATCTGTTTCGTAGGAAAAATTTTAAAAAAG
>CAYTBU010000108.1:0-2454 GCA_964436105.1 uncultured Rickettsiaceae bacterium
CTCGAAACTAATTGATGGGGTATCTATTAGTAGCTTGCCTGAGAGTTATCATCAGTCATTCATGACAGCAAGAGATGCAGCAAATTTGTTCCAGCAAAATGCATCTACTTTAAAAGAAGTATCTTCTTTAGTTTTTGATCTACTCTTAGGATCTAAAAATATCTTGTTAGTGTTTCAAAATAATAATGAACTCCGCGCCAGTGGTGGGTTCATGGGCACTATCGGAAATGCAAAACTAACCGATGGAGGAATTGCTTCTTTGGAAATAAAAAGCGTATATGATTGGGATGGGCAGTTGAAAGAAAAAATTCTTCCACCTCAACCCATGTATTCAGTCAACAACCAATGGTTCTTAAGAGACAGCAATTGGTTTGCTAGCTTCCCTCAATCAGCTTCTAGAATTAGCGCTCTTTACGAGAAGGAAGGTGGGGAAACTCCTGATTTAATTATTACAATGACCCCTGATGTAATTTTAGATATGCTTGAGCGCACTGGTCCAGTGAACCTTCCTCAACATGGAGTGACTTTGACTAAAGAAAATTTTATTGAGAAAACCCAAGAAGAGACATCTATTAACTATGACAAAGTTATTAACCAACCAAAGCAATTTTTGGCAGACTTTTTTCCGTTATTGATGGAGAAGTTAGGGGACAAAGAAAGCGGTGGAGGAGTTATGCCGTTCCTTGAAATATTCCAACAGAATTTATATAAAAAACAAATATTGCTTTACTCCAGAGACTCGGATATTCAAAAAAAGATTAGTGCTTTCAATTGGGGAGGGGAATTGCGTTCAACTGAACGAGATTATTTGAGTATTGTTAATTCGAATTTGGGTGGCACTAAAACAGATCGTTCTGTTATTCGAAGCACCAAACTTTCTACCGATATTGCAGAAGACGGAAGCATGATCAATACTCTAAGTTATACAGTTAAAAACCCACTGCCAAATTCACCAGGGTTAACAAATAAAAGTTTTGTCAGGGTATATGTTCCGAAAGGTTCCACGCTCATTTCAAGTGAAGGGTTTAATAATGATGTGCAATTACCGCGACTAGAATCTGAAGGATACATATTAGATGAGCAGGTGCAGGAGTGGCAGAAAGATCTATCACAAGATATAAATACCGGGACATACACTGGAACAGAAGCGGGTAAGACTTGGTTTGGAAATTGGCTTGAAACTGCAGGAGGGCAGACAAAGACCGTCACTATAACTTATAATCTGCCTTTCAAATTAGGAAGCATAGATAGACACAGTCTATTAATTCAAAAGCAGCCAGGTTCGCAAGTGGGATCTTTAGAATATAATGTAAGCTTCAATGGCAGGAGTAGCCTATGGAAATCCAATACTGCATATGTTGAAGGAACTCAATTAAAATACACTCAAGACTTACTAGCAGACAGCTTTGTCGGAATGGTGCTGAAAAAATAGAATGATAAACAGATTAAAAAAGCTAGAAGCCACTTTTCATATTGGTCAGGCAACAATTATTATTGCGTCCTTCACTTTGGTATCGCGAATAATGGGTTTTGGACGTACGTTTTTGTTGGCACGCACTCTTGGATCAGGAGAAATATCTGACACCTATTTCACCGCTTTTCGCATTCCTGATTTAGTTTATAATCTATTAATTTTAGGGACACTTAGCGTCGCGTTTATTCCTGTATTCAGCGAATACTTAGTAAAAGATAAGCCTCGTGCATTACGTATTGCGAGTACAGTTCTAAATATTTCCTCTATTGGAATGCTCTTAGTGTGTTTAATAATCTTTATTCTTGCAGTGCCTTTAACTCACTTAATTGCTCCAGGGTTCTCTGATGCTCAGACTTACGAAACAGCCATGATCACTAGAATCATGATGTTGTCACCAATAATCTTCACGATCTCTAATGTATTTTCTAGCGTATTAATTAGCTTGAAAAAGTTCATCATTGTTAACACTGCTCCATTAATGTATAACTTGGGAATAATTTTTGGAATTATTTTGTTGTACCCAAGATTTGGATTAGATGGATTAGCGTATGGTGTAATCTTCGGAGCTTTAATGCACCTAGCTATTCAGATTCCTGAAGCATATAGGCATGGCTTTAGGTGGAAACCCGTGATTGATTTAAAAGATTCCGGTGTGCGAAAAATTGGTGCATTGTTTTTGCCACGGATTGTAGGTTTAGATAGCTCTTACATCAATTTAATTATTGTTTCTATTATTGGCTCCACCTTAGTCACTGGATCCATCACAGCATTTACCTACGCCAATGATATTCAAGCTGTGGCGTTAGGAATCTTCGCGCTATCAAGTGCAGTAGCAATATTCCCGGTTTTATCTGAATTTTATGCGAAGAATGATACTAAAGGCTTCGTGAATAGTCTGCAGCATACAATTATTAGCGTTTTGTATTTTATTATTCCTGTGACAATCATAACCTTACTACTAAGAGCTCACGTGGTGCGCC
>CAYTBU010000109.1:0-2451 GCA_964436105.1 uncultured Rickettsiaceae bacterium
GTGCTTTTACGGTAAGCTCCCGCACTCGTACTCCAGCTGGTGGCAGAGGCCTTGGGCTTGCATTATGTAAGAAGGTGATAGATCTGCACAAAGGAACAATCAAAGCTGAAAACAACCCTTCCAAAAAAGGCGTGAAGTTTACCTTTAAAATAAACCGCGCGGTGTAAATGGTTTTTCTTACTTCGTCACCTGCGAGGTGCGCATGTGCGCCGTAATGATCCAGTTTTATGCTTACTTTTTCCTGGATAGCGACGTCGCTGACGCTCCTCGCTATGACGTTACATAATAACGCAGCAACCTTCGGGGGCTGGAGCGTAGGCTTCGCCAGCAAGATGAGTTTCGTCAACAGTTTGTACTTCTAGCAAACTGAAAAAATATTTAAATTCCGAATTAGGCGTATTATCAATATAAGACATGCCAGTTTCATGCTCGATTAGGCTATCGAATGTTTTGGCATAGCCAAGAACGTCTTTTAAATAGATAGTCTTACCTTCTGCTTCAAACTGGGCAAATTCCCTGGCGTGGTCAGTAATATAACCTGAGCATTTTTTTGCTTTGGGTTCTAAATCTGACCCTAAGACATCTCTAATTGTGCCAGTACGAGCGATTACTGTAAGACACGGTGGGTCGCCTAAGATTGCGCCCATACCAACAACAAAATCAGCCAAATCATCTTGCAAATCATCTTTGGCAGTAAAGCCCATGTTTCTATTAATGCAATTGCTTAAATATTGCGCGGCGCCGATTTTGCCAACGGACAAAAGAACAAAGAACCATATGGCTTTATCGGCTTCTAAGGTCTCGCTTCTTTGCCAATTTGCTGCAGTGTGGTCTTTAAATCTTTTTTCGATATTAAATTCCCCATTTAAATAACGATATTCCATATTAGCTTTAGTAAAATGCTTTGGTATTGTGATTTTTAAGGGCATATGTTACCTCCTCGTTTATTTGGGTTTAGGTGGTGGTGCGTGTCATGGCGAGGAACGCAGTGACGTGGCCATCCAGTTCTTTTGTTTTTTCTGGATAGCGACGCCAGGCGCCCTGCTATGACGTTACATAATAACGCAGCAGCCTTCGGGGGCGTCGCCAACAATCTGGGTCTCTTCATCGCAGCCATAGACATAATGATCAAGCATGCCAATGTAATATTCATTACCACCTGTAATTTCAATACAGTGTATAAGAGATCCGTAAGTTGATGTTTTCATATTGTCAAGATAGGATACTCCTGATAATTTCTTAACGAAATCGTCAAGTTGTAAGGCATAGCCTAGGGCCTGTTTGAGCGAGGGGAGACCTCCATGTAGCTCTTCCCTATTATGGTTGATTAATTCCACGCAAGGAGCGCATTTTAATACATTATCATCTAGTTCATCATCTTCTGTGTCTTTTAAAAGATTTACACTTATCGGATCGCCTAATTTTCTACCAAGAAAACATGATAAAGTTACAAAAAAATCCCGTAAGTCGTTATCATCAGTAGTTGTGACACCAACTCCTTTGCCAAAGCACCTAGATAAGTAGCCGGCTGCTTCGCTTTTTCCAACCGCAAGATGTACAAAAAAGTCAGCAGGGTAATCATCAATATCCCTTTGTGATAGGCCTTCAAAATTCCTTTGCACACCGCTATCAAAAGCTTGTTGATTTACGTCAAATAATCGCTCAACATTAAAATTGCCATTTAGCATCGCATCAAATTCAAATTCAACATCAGTGCAGTCTTTTCTTCTTACTTGTAATGGCATATTTATATTCCTCGTCCTTTTGATGGTCCTTTTGGTTTAGGTGGTGGCAGCTTATTGCCGGTAGATTTAGTCGATGTTTACTTTTTCCTGGATAGCGACGGGGCTTAAAGGCCCCTCGCTATGACGTTACATAATAACGCAGCAGCCTTCGGGGGCTGGAGCGTAGGCTTCGCCAGCAAGATGAGTTTCGTCAACAGTTTGTATTTCTAGCAAACTGAAAAAATATTTAAATTGCGAACTAGGCATATGATCAATATAAGACATGCCAGTTTCATGTTCGATTAGGCGATCAAATGTTTGGGCATAGCCAAGCACATCTTTTAAATATATTGTTTTACCTTCTGCTTCAAACTGAGCAAATTCCCGGGCATGGTCAGTAATATATCCTGAGCATTTTTTGGCTTTGGGTTCTAATGTTTTACCTAACATTTTACTAAATGTTGTTCCAGAACGCTCTATTATTTCAAGACAATTTAGATCGCCTAAAATCGCGCCCATACCAACAACAAAATCGGCGAAATCTTGTTGAGCATCGTCTTTGGCGGTAAAGCCCATATTTCTATCGATGCAATCACTTAAATATTGCGCAGCGCCGACTTTGCCAACGGACAAAAGAACAAAGAACCATAGGGCTGTATCGGCTTCTAAGGCCTCGCTTCTTTGCCAATTTGCTGCTTTTTCTTCAGCCTCGGTGATAAAAGCATAA
>CAYTBU010000110.1:0-2440 GCA_964436105.1 uncultured Rickettsiaceae bacterium
AAAATATGGAATAGCCTCAATTGATAATCCATTAAAAGAAGTGTTAATCACACCAGGTTCATGTGCCATTTCATTAATGGCAAGTAGTTGAGTAGAAGTTGTAAGGAAATCTTTTGCTAATAAGCTACATTTGTTATAATTTTTATCAAAGGCTTTTAAAGACTTTAAAACTACATGATTTAACTCATTGCTATCTGAGAGTTCGGGTCTATATGTTGCGCTAATCCCATCATTTTGTAATATTACCAAGGTACTCTCTCTATGTTCTGTGCTAAAGAATAGTAGTTCGTGCCTATTGAAGGTTTCTAATACAGGATTTGCACTAATGATTATCGAAGCTTCAGAGTTAATTTGTGATCTAGGGGTAAGTTCTTGGAAAGAAACTCTTCTCTGTGCTGCAGATTTTCCTGATTCAAACTCCGCTATTGTTAAGGAAGAGCTAGAATCAACTGCAGCAGCTTTCGTTTCTGGCTTTTTTAAAGCGCCTCTATGCTTCATGATGCTCTATTATTGATAATCTACCCATGGCTTCTACTTCCGATATGAAAGACATGTTCGAGACATCATTTATTATTATATCTCCATTATCGCATACACTGAAAAAATTTACATTCTGAATTATTTCCTCAGTTAAAGCACAACAATACCCTAACGGTGATTTTGTATGGCCTTCTTTGAAACACTGATCTATTAGTGGGTGCGTGCCAGCTAAAACTTCAATAATGCTTGACACAGCTTCTTGTACTGGAGGAGTATATAAACTAGGGTGTTTTTCAAACAGATCTCCAATTTCATTAATATACAGGTCTTCATTTATTATTATTCTTTTTATAGTATCAATGACAAGAAGTAACTTAGAGTGATCGCCGCCATTTACTAGGTTCTGATTTAGAATTTTAAAATTTTTCTCAAGTTCTGCTTGTATAAGTTTATGCATACGTTAACCTGTTATATTGTTCACTTAGTTAATTTTATGTTAACCTATTTATAGAGTAATGTCAAAATAATTTATTTAAATAATAAACAGTTAATGTAAGTCTGATTCGTTAGGTACTCATTTGGTTGATATATCGATTATCTGGTGTGTTTAAGTTCTCGATATATTGTGGAGCGGCCAATATTAAGTTGCTTTGCAGCTGCGGTTGGAGATAAACCGCTTTCAATTAACTTAATCGCTGAATTTAGTTTGTCTTTGTCAAGGGTAGGGCGCCCAGGCACTTTGCCTTTTAGTCTAGCGGCCTTTATGCCCTTTTTAGTCCTTTCTGAAATAAGTCTTCGTTCAAAATGGGCAATTGCTCCAAATACATGAAAAATTAATTCTCCTGCTGCTGATGAGGTATCAATTTTTTCTTCTAAGGACATTAAGCCAATTTGATGTGCTTTAAGATATTCTACAGTTTCAAGTAGCTCTTTTAAACTTCTTCCTAGTCTGTCTAGCCTAACAACGCAGAGTAGATCATTAGGCCGTGCATATGCAATTAAGGCATCAAGACCTGGTCGCTTGAATATTTTGCCACTAATAATATCCTCAAATATACGAATCGCCCCAACTTCATTCAGACGAGCTTTTTGAGACTCTAATTCTTGTTTGTCGGTTGATACGCGAGCATATCCTAGGATATTAGACATTATCTTGCCATGATGAATTTTATTCCAACATCAACTTTCTGCCATATGGTATCGCAAGTAATGATAGAATGGTTTCCAACGATAGCTAAAGCAATGCAAGCTCTATCGCCAAGCGAAAGACCATATTGTTTAGTTTTAGATACTAAGCTTGCTGTAATTAAAGCTTGCTCATTGTTAAAGTCTATTATTTTAATATCTAACATTTTGATCAAACTTTTTGTATCGTCTTCAGTTAGATTTTGTACATTCATGCAATATTTATAAACTTCAGCAATATTGACGCTTGAAATTATTGCATCTTTCATATGCTGCTTAATAAACTCATAACCTTTTTCTTTGGCAAATAAAGCGATTATAGCTGATGCATCAAATACTATTTTTGACATGTTTTACATCCCTTGATTCTTCTGTTGTATATTCCTGACGTTTTTGGTTAATGAAGTCATCTACCACTGAATCATTTTTAACAGATTGGTTCTTGGTGAAGAGAGCGTGCATTTCATCTATCACATGATTAGCATTTATTACTCGTATGTTATCTTGATCTATTTCCAAAGTTATTTTTTCTCCTGGATTAATATTCAGCTTTTGTCTAATATGTGATGGTATTAGCATTCTTCCATGCTGATCCATGCTTGTTGTTAATCTTTCCACCAGTCCTCCTAAAATGATTGTTGAGCTAATCTATCACTCTTGATAATATATCGTTTGTTTATATAGTGCAATGAATTTATTTTTTCCATCGTCTATAAAACGAACGCTTTCTGGACTATCTAGCCTTCGAATAATCACACTTCAAAAACAGTCTCTA
>CAYTBU010000111.1:0-2305 GCA_964436105.1 uncultured Rickettsiaceae bacterium
GGCATTACTATGTGCCGCGTTACAGCTAGCCTATCAGGTGGTATCGCTAAATCAATCGCTACTATAGCAATTTTTGTTGTTGGTATTGGTCTATTTATGGGCAAATTCAACTGGTCTGTCGCTCTTATGACAGCTGCTGGTGTAGTAATGATCTTTAGCGCTAATGCTATTATTGGATTTATTACAGGTGGTACTGGTAATGTCAACGCATGTAGTGTTACAGGTTAATAAAAACTACATAGTTATAGTAACAAAGGCCTTTTCGATTTATTGGAAGGGTCTTTTTTATTTTCATCTCGACAATGCGCTCAATCAAAAGTATGGTTGTGAAGTTGGTCATCGTCATTGCGAGGAGGATATCAATCCGACGAGGCAATCCAGTGAATTTACTTATCACTTTATAGCCCTTTGGGTTATAAATATAGTCTTTGACTACATTACTGGATTGCCACGGAGCTTACAGCTCCTCGCAATGACGTTATTTATATAACCATAACACAAAAACATTATGCGCTTATTATATCTTATATTACTCTTCTTTATCCTACCTCACCTCGCTATGGCCTCTGGAATGCCGTCACGCAAAGTAACCATTGCCACAGCCATTATGCAAGAAGTATATGATGGATATGAAGGGATAGCTGAATCCAAGAACAGCTCTAGCCGAGATTTTTATGCACAAAGCGCTGGGGTAATAACTGATGTAATAACAAAGCAAGGAAGCCTAGTCAAAAAAGGGGATATTATCCTAAAAATTAACGGCCCCTTGGCCGAAGCGCAATATCAATCGGCGACAAAAACACTACAAAGAAGCAAAACATTATTAGCAAAAAAAATCATTGCTGATGCTGCTTTTGAAAATGCCAAAACAGCATTCGAAAATGCACGTAAAATTTATGAGAATATGGTCATCATCGCTCCTTTTGATGGTAAGATTGGTGTAATAGAGCATGAAGTTGGTGATCAAGTAAATATTGGCAATTATTTAGTTAGCATTACTAGTGGCGCAAAAGCAGAATTTTTGGTCACTTTACCAGAAAAACTAATTAATATCATAAAGGATGATACAAAAGTACAAATTTGGCATGATGGCAACTATCATGATGGTGTAAAAGTGAGCGCTATATCTCCTTATATTTCAAAAGAATCCGGTGGGTTTAGCGTAAAGATCACGTCTACTACAGATACTGATAAAATAACTCACAATAGTTTCACTAAAATCAAATTCTTTTTAAACGCTCATAATGCTCTTACCATACCCGAAAAATCAGTGATGAAAAACGATATAGGTAATTTTGTCTTTTTAGTATCTGATGATAATATCGTCAAACAAACTTACGTTACTTTAGGATATCGTCTTGATGGTAAGATTGAGGTGATCAGCGGCTTAAAAGAAGATGATAAAGTTATATTAGAAGGCCTAACGAATGTATATGACGGCTCGACAGTCGAGGTATTGTAAGTTACTTATCTTCGTCACACGCGAGCGCCTTTGGCGCCGTGGTGATCCAGCCAGATAGTCATTTATGACCTTATTAAGTAAATTCACTAAGATTGCCACGTCGGCCCGATGAACTCCTCGCAATGACGGCAAAAAGGATGCTCGTAGGCAATTATGATATATTTAACAAACTAAAAAGCGTAGAAAAATAAAAAATGTTACTTTCAGAAGTTTGTATAAAAAGACCAGTTTTTGCGACCGTACTTAGCTTACTCATCATAATGCTAGGGGTGATGGGATATTTACGTCTCCCCTTAAGAGCCCTACCCAATATTGACCCCGCAATCATTACCGTTACAGCCAGCTATCCTGGGGCCGATGCTACTTATATGGAAAATAACATCACCCTTCCTATAGAAAAAGCATTACGCACAGTAAAAAATGTAGATTTTACGACCTCAACTAGCACCACTGGCGCTTCTCATATTACAATTTCTTTTTTATTATCAGCAAATATTGATGAAGCCTTAAATGATATACGCTCAAAACTTTCCTCTATAAATGATTTTTTTCCAGTCGATATGAAACCGCCTACTGCATCTAAAGCTAACTCAGACGCCTGGCCGGTATTATGGCTAGTCGCGACAAGCGACCGTCACGATGATATGACCCTAACCGATATTATTGCACAAAATATCACCAAATCCTTAGAAAAAATAGAATCAGTAAGTGAAGCGAGGCTTTTTGGTGCTCGTTCTTATAATATGAATATAGAACCTGACCCAATTAAATTAAATGCTTTTAAAATTACCCCCATTGAAATTGAATCAGCAATACTCTCACAAAATAGAGATTATCCGGCGG
>CAYTBU010000112.1:0-2288 GCA_964436105.1 uncultured Rickettsiaceae bacterium
AGATACACCGTTAAACCGCCTTAAATATAAGCTTTTATGTATACCATTTATAAAAAAAATCGTAGTTTTACGATATTTAGTTTCTATTACAATATAAAAAACTCAACAATTTGTATTGCTCTGTAACTTTTTTTTGATATAGTGAGATAAGTGAAAATTTATAACAAATTAAGGTGAAGAGGGGTTATGACTGCTAAAATTCTTGCTATAATTAATCAGAAAGGAGGAGTGGGTAAATCTACTATTTCAGTAAATTTAGCTTATGGCCTACATTTAAAGAAAAAGAGGGTCTTAATTATAGATTTAGATCCTCAAGCTCATTCTAGCTGTATATATTGCCACAATATCAACACAGAAAAAACTGTGGCTGCAGCTTTTCTCGACAAAAACATGGATATAAGAAACTTAATAGTTAAGGCTCAAATAAAAGAGACAATTGTAGAATCGATTAGTATTATTCCTTCCACGATTAAATTAGCTGCCGTTACAGAACAAATTAGTGGAGCTTTATATCGCGAAAGGATATTACAAAACCACTTAGAAAAAGTGATGACAGAATATGATTATATTATATTAGATTGCCCACCGACCTTAGGTGTTTTAGCAGTTAATGCGATCTATTGTGCCGATAGTATTATTATTCCCACAAGTTTTGGCAGATATTCATTAGATGGAATGGCTGACCTATTAGGCGTAATTGAAGAAATCAAAGACAAACGTAATTATAAGTATTTTATTCTCAAAAATCTGTTTGAAAAAAGAAATTCACAAACGAATCTATATATTAATAAACAACTAGAACCTTTGAAAGAACACACTTTTACTACAGTCATATCCAAAGCAGAGAGCATAAATCAAGCTCAAATTACAAATACACCTGTCCAGGTCTTTAATCCTCAATCTAAAGGGGCTCAAGATTTTACTTTACTTACAGAAGAGGTGATTCACTATGCTTAATAAACAACTTCAAGGAACTACACAATCTAAATTAGAAAAGGTTGTTTCTCAGATAAACGAAGGTTCAACAATAGAAAGAACTGGTTTTATAAAAAAAACCAAAACCAGTACTTCTTTTAAAAGTAAAACTTTTAGACTTAGAGAGCCTGATTTCATCAATCTATCTAATATTATTTTACGTATAAATAGAGAAGAACAAAGAGTAGAATATTCTGACTCACAAGTGATTCGTGGCTTAATAAATTATTTTGCTGATAACATAGAGTCAAAATTTAAAAAAATTCTTCCTTATATCAAAAGCTCATCATAAAAAATTTCTATTCACTGCATATACAGCACCTTATATTAGATTCAGATTAATATTTGGTGCTTGTAACACATATAAAAACGTTGTTTTACAATTATAATTATTATTTATAGACCCTCTTGAATATTACCCGAAACAATAAATTAGTAATATTTTTGTATCGCTACGATAATATTTTATTGTTTTATAAATAATATCTATTGCACACGGATTAAAAATGATGTATCCATTAATAATCTGTCCTCATGGATTTAGATATTATAGTAACAATTGGTTATAAAAATGAGTAAAAAACCTTCACATCCAGACGGCAAAGCTAAAATATCAATTAATATTCCTGACCGTTTATTAAATGAATTAGATTTAGACCGCAAAGACAATAAACTGGATAGATCAAGTTGGATTACTAGTGCAATTATGGAGAAACTAGCATCAATAAGGAAAGAGAAAGAAATAGAAGAGAATAATAAATAAAAAAGGTGCTAAGAACGTAAAGAACTTAACACCAAGAAATAGTTCAGTAAAACTAAACCATAAGAACTTTCGACGGATCTTATATGTGTTTCATACTAGACTATTTCCTGGTCTTTGGCAAGAGTTTTATGTTCTTAAGTTCCTAAAAACAAGGGATTAAGAGTAATTATGGGCACAATTGCACATTCTGTTGCAACTACGCAACAATATCAGGATACCGATTTTCTACTACCAGGTAATGTGGTTCCACATTTTTGGTATAGCAAATTTAAAGAAGAATCTGGGGGACCAGATCTAATATCAATAACGATTCTCAGTGAAATAGTATTCTGGTGTAGACCTTCTACTAACCGTCTTCCTTATATAACGCACAATTTACCTCAGCTCATTGATGGAGCCTTAGCGATTTCTTATGAATATCTAGAACGGAAGTTTTCTTTAGGGAAAGAGAGAATACGTAGAGCATTGATCAGACTTGAATCTCATAACATTCTTAAACGTGATGTAAGTAATACTAAACTTGCCTCTGGCAAACGTGGGAATCAATTAT
>CAYTBU010000113.1:0-2255 GCA_964436105.1 uncultured Rickettsiaceae bacterium
CAAAGATATTGCGCTGGCTTTTTTGCACAAAAATTTGAAAGCTTTGGCGGTACAGTCAAATATATTGGCAAACCACATCAAGAAGTCTATCTTAACATTTTCAAGCAATTAAAAAATAAAAACCTAGATCGCATTCTCATGATTGGCGACACCTTAGAAACAGACATTCTTGGCGCGCAAAAAGCAAATATATCTTCTGCTCTAACGCTAACGGGTAATGGCAGAATTTTTGGGGTTGCAGATCCATCTTCAGCTGTAGAGCAAACCTGCAACAAGTTGGGCATACAATTACCAACAGAAATAATTTGGGGAGTGTTTTAAGACCAAAACAATGAGCAAAATAGCCCATATCTTGCTCAGCATCTCAAGCTTTTGTAACAAATTCTTGTTATTGTGTCTTTCTAAAAACCAAGATATTATCTTGACTTGAAGTGATATTGCTGCGCCCATTATGACTGCTAGATATATTCAGCATCACAGTGATTTTCATGCCCATACCGCCATACTCACTGGATTTTATTGTCGCTTCCAAAAATTCAAAAGATTTTTCTATTTGTTCGTAAGTTTTACTAAGTGGATCAAAAATATTATACCTAGTTGAGATATCAAGTAACTGTTCAAGAGCTAGTTTATCCATCCTATTCATTGCCACCATATTTACAGAAAAAGTAATCTGAATTTTACTACTATTATTACTAATAATATTTTTTGTTTTTATTGCTAACACCTTCCCCTTCAATGAGCTATCAATACAATATCTTATAACGGATATTATAGCCGACTCCAACCTAGTGCCATCAATGTATAATTCCGGATGCTCATCAAATACACTCTCAATTAAGAGCTCTTTTGCCTGAATATTATATGCATTTATAGCCAGCGCCTGCTTTATATATTCCACGACATTACAATAGCTTTGTTCATTCTTGCTTAAATCTCCACTGACTATCTGCTCAATATCATTAAGCACCTTACTCAACAATATTTTTTCTTCATTCGTCCCCTTCTCATATAACGCACTTATATCGGCTTGCAATTGATCAAAATAATATTGTGCAATCACCCCAATTTTAGCAATATGTTTGTTTTGCACGCGCATGGCATCTGTCAATTGATCATACATGCCCTGTATCGTCACCACTTTATTAGATAATTCACGGTCTTTTTCTAGCATTGATATTAAAAATTCGATCATGTCTTTTGTAGTACCTTCTGAATGCAGCAAAAGTGATTTCAAATTATCTATCTTATCGCCTGACGATAAAGCCAATTCTAAATTTACTGATGCATTAGGTCTTGTCTCGGCCCCATAACGTTTAATTGCAGGCATACCGTATTTTAAAATAAAGTAAGCTATTACATAATAGATAAGGATAAAAACAAAATACATCTTCAAACATCTGATAAATATTTCGAGCATTGTGAGCCCGACCGCTACTTTAAGTGCAAATTGCTTGCCAGATTTAACAACAAAACTCCCTCCATTAGCATATGAGGTATTTGCCCAAGCAAAACTTTTTGGGAAACCCACACTACCAACAATCAAATCGTTGGTAAAATAGGCTGCATTCCATTCCAAACCTTTAAGCTCTTCATCTATTACCCTCTCAAGAAATTTTAATCTTAAGCCAAGAACTAAAAAACCAATAACCTCTCCTCGACTGTCGGCAACACTAATTGATGTTGGGAGTACATAATTAGTACTAAATACACTTTGTTCAACAGGACTGATATGTAGTTTCCACGCTTCTTTTAAGCCCTCCTTATAATATCTACGATGACTAATACTTGGCTTATCTACTTCTAATATACCCTTTTTGCCACTAACTAATATTGTGCCGCTTTTATCTGCCCAGCTAATATACGCCCCCATTAAATGCGATAAAGCAAGGACATTAGTTCCTTTTAATAAGGAGTTGATAGAGTCTAAAGTATAACGATCAGAAGCCGTAATTCGCTCGCCAATAAATTTTAGTAATTCCTGATTTTCAGCCAAAGTATGTTCAATTTTATCCATCAGCACCTCAGCCTTTTTTGAAGAAGCATAAAGTTGAAATTGATAATATATAAAAAGTAAAATCGGAAAACAAAGTAATATAATAACAAGATTTTTAATACCAAAAATAGACTTCAGCACATTCCGCACAATCTCCCTCACATCACTTATGAGTGGCCCATGCGATGAAAGTACACTTCAAATAGCAAAAAAAAATCTTGCTGAAAAATTTTTACTAATAGGCGTCACAGAAGATACT
>CAYTBU010000114.1:0-244 GCA_964436105.1 uncultured Rickettsiaceae bacterium
TAATTGTATGTCTTCAATATTCATTTTTTTATACAACCTTATCTATCAACGCTCTCTTACCTGCTAATATTGGATCAACTTTAATACGATTTAATTCCGCTGGATCTAATTTACCTAACTGTTCTACATTTAAATTTAAAATAAAGTTAGCAAAATCAGGATCCGCTGGAAATACCAGGTGTGCTTTACTTAATGCTTTCTTAGCTATCTGCTCATTACTTAGACCAGCATTTTGTGGACTGGC
>CAYTBU010000114.1:314-1060 GCA_964436105.1 uncultured Rickettsiaceae bacterium
ATCAACATATCTGCTGGTTCTAGCATCACTAAGCATGTCTTCAATATTTCCATTGTTAACCTGATTTCTGGTAACAGCTTGCACACCACCCGCTCTAGGTGACATGGCTCGTATTATGTCTGGGCGCTGACTAGCATCGGCTCTGCCACTAGCATCGTTAAACAAAGTGGAGCCATACTCGACTCTAGATATCTGCCTACCATTAGCTGTTTGCATATAATTATGCAAATATGAATCAGCTTGTGCATTTGTTTCAGCAACAGTTAGACGACGACGAAGACCACTTATCGGGTCAACCATGGTCATTCTAGCAGTACCATTACGCATGGCTTGATAATCAGCTGTAACACTGTGTGTTGATGCATGGGCAACAACTTGACCACGAGCATTCCTAACTTCCGCTCTATTAATCATACCAGTGCGATCATTAGCAAATTTTCCCTGCAATAACTGAATTTTACCTGCGGCAGTATTTCTATCCCCTAGATTCGCGCCATCTTGAGTGAGCAGCACCTCTTTATATCTTTCTAATTCTCTCATTAAAGAGTTTCTTCTATTATCATTCATGCCTTCAAGAATTTCACTCAATTCTTTTTCTGTTAACTCCAATAAGCCATCTAAAACCTCATCTGTAGCATTTGCATAGTCAACTCCCGAATGTGCTTTGTAGCCTTGCTCACTTGTAAGTTCTCGAATACTTTCACCATCGTGTGCCAGAGCGCTTCTTTTACGCAACAACTGTAACG
>CAYTBU010000114.1:1070-2236 GCA_964436105.1 uncultured Rickettsiaceae bacterium
TATTTCTTTCTTCCTGGGTAATTTCATCAGGCGAAGCAACTCTTCTACCATAAATTCTCTCAATTTCAGCTAGATCAGTAGTATCAAGATCAGCAGTTGCTAAACCTCTCTTTAATCTATTCTTATAATTCAAATTCTGACCCTCTCTAGAGCCCGGAATAAAACGTATATTACCGAAAGATCGATAATACGCTTCTTTTTGCTCTGGCGTCATACCCTCTGTGCCCTTGTCAACGTATTTTTCTTTTCTTTGTTTTCTAGCATTTTCATGAGCTACTCGACGCATACCAGCCCTCTGTAATCCGCCGCCCACTATAGGAACTCTTGCGCCAATATTTGCCATACCTCTACCCACTACACCAGAGGCCTGCCCTAGACCACCCTTGACACCACCCTCGCCACTAGTACCACGCCAAGCCAAAGCACCAGCTCCAGCGGCAGCACCAATAGTCGCTCCACGACCAAGACGAGAACCCCATTTTTGTAAATTACCAGAAGCCTTGCCAGCCATAGAGGCGCCAGCTGCCCCAGAAGAAGCAGCGAATTTCAATCCAGCCATAAGTAGTGAAATGGCAATCACAAAATTCAACATATTTGATTTGTTAGCTACCTCACTGACTTGAGCGGCCAGTGTATTCATAGTTTCATTTTGAAATTGCCCCCCATCATCTACTTGTGATAGCGATGTATCTTCAAACTGAGCAGAAATATTACCCTGACCAACAATGCTAAAAGCTAACCACATAAAAAAAGCCAGAGCTGGACCAACTGTCAAATTCTTGGATAGCTCGCTTTCCCACTGACCATACAAATGATTCATCTTGGGAAAAGCACGAGCCAGGAAAGCCATCGGCGACAAAATAACCACAATCCACAAAGTAATAACACGCATAACAAACATGATCAATATCACTCCAATAATCACTGTAGTGATAATCATCATCATGCCACCCAAAATCATAGCTACCAAATAAGATGAGGCTGAGTAGCCCTCCTGTGTACCTTCCTTCATCATCATGATTTTTTGCAGACCCATAGCTACTATCACATTACCCGCCAAGCTATACAATACTGGCGCCAAAAAAGTCAAAGTAACGATTTGTGAAAAATCAATCAAAATAGCGACAATAGACTTACTAAAATTCACTAAAATAGCCATCAATAAT
>CAYTBU010000115.1:0-2226 GCA_964436105.1 uncultured Rickettsiaceae bacterium
AGTTTAAAACTACCACTTTTTTCATGGGGACGCATAATTGAGAGAAAATATTTATCAACAAGCTCTTGAACTTTTGGATTGTAATGCCTAGCTGTATCTAGTGCTATGGTAGAGCCCGCGATAATTAATAAAGCAATTATTGCTACCACTTTAGAGGCAAAGATATATAATATAGGCAGCAAAAGGCTAGCCATATGAAAGATTTTACGATTGATTTCAAACTGCATATCTTTTTCCTCTCTAGTTTGACAAAGGATTGCTTGCTCACTATACTATAAAAATTAAATATATACGATAAAAAATATGAGCAACTTCCCAATTACAAAAAAAGGTCACGATAAATTAGTACAAGAAATTAAGACCTTAAAACATGTCGACAGACCAGCTATCATTGAAGCAATTGCTGAGGCCCGTGAATTTGGCGACCTTTCTGAAAATGCTGAATATCATGCTGCTAGAGAAAAACAAAGCATGATTGAAGGACGCATTCTTGACCTTGAAGACAAAGTAGCTCGTTCAGACATCATTGATATATCCAAACTCTCTGGAGACTCAATTAAATTCGGCGCAACAGTCAATTTAATTGATGAAGATACAGAGGATGAAGTCTCTTACATCATAGTTGGAGAATATGAAGCTGATATATCAAAAAAGAGAATATCTATTGCTTCTCCGATTGCTAAAGCGCTAATTGGCAAAAAAGCAAAAGATTTTGTTGAAGTAGTAACCCCACGAGGATCTAAGTCCTATGAGGTTATCGATGTTAAATACGAAGAATTTGATTTATAATTAGCAGAAAATAGGCTACAATACTCTCTAATGGGGGGAAGATAAAATGACTGAACAAAAAAATTTACCAGTGCTATCGCACGAATCAGGCTTTTATAAATATCTACAAGAGATAAACAAGATCCCATCCCTAAGCCAAGAAGAAGAATTCATGCTTGCAAAGGCTTACTTGGAAGAGAACGACATTGCTGCTGCGCATAAATTAGTGACCAGCCACTTAAAACTCGTTGCTAAACTTGCCTTATCTTATAGAAACTATGGCCTTCCAGTTGTAGAACTTGTCTCTGAAGGCAATTTAGGCCTCATGCAAGCTATAAAAAAATACAACCCCGACCTTGGATTCCGGCTTTCTACTTATGCTATGTGGTGGATTAAAGCCTCAATACAAGAATATATTTTAAAATCCTGGTCTTTAGTTAAAATTGGCACAACTACTGCTCAGAAGAAACTATTTTTTAGTCTTGGTAAAATAAAGAATAGATTAGCAAATGTGTATTCTCGCAAAATTACTGAAGATGATTTTCCAGAAATTGCCGATAAACTAGAAGTAAGCACAAAGGAAGTGGCTGATATGAACCGCCGCATGTCAGGAGGCGACATATCTTTAAACTCCCCTTATGGATCAGAAGAAAGCTCGTCCGAAATGCTGGACTTCGTCGCGGAAACAAGGCCGAGCCAAGAAGTGATTTTGGCAAACCGTCAGGATAATAGCAATAAGCATAAATTATTGCTCCAAGGCATGACAATGCTTAATGAGCGCGAGTTATTCATTCTACAGTCACGCAAACTACTGGAAGACCCTCTGACACTCGATGAGTTAAGCCAAAAATTCAACATCTCTAAAGAACGCGTACGTCAAATTGAGAATAGAGCTTTTGAAAAGTTACAAGAATATATCCTAGCTGAAACTGCTACCGCCGCTCAAAATTAATATTCTTATATGTCGACTCCAATTTATTATATCAAGAACGGCACTTTAAGCTTTGCTGACAAAGTTGTATTTGAAGATATAGAATTATATTTATATCCGGGAGAAAAGGTCTGTCTTATTGGTCGTAATGGCTGCGGCAAATCAAGCCTTATGAAAGTGATAAGTGGTGATTACGAACTAGATAGCGGTGACATTTACCGTGATCCAACATCCCGAATTGAATATCTAAAACAAGACACTAAAATTGATTCATCTGGATCTGTATATGATTTAATCAAAAAAGATCTAAGGGATGATGGAGATGAATATAAAGCTGATATCATTTTCAATAAATTGCAAATTGATGGCGATTGGTTATTAAAAAATCTTTCTGGCGGCCAAATAAGAAGAGTTTTACTTGCAAAAACCCTAATCGACCAACCTGAAATCCTTTTACTAGATGAACCAACTAACCATCTAGACATCACCGCTATTGAATGGCTAGAAGAATATATAAAATCATATCC
>CAYTBU010000116.1:0-2212 GCA_964436105.1 uncultured Rickettsiaceae bacterium
CAGGTTGAAGATAGTTCGGATTTTGAAGATGTGACGGAAGAAGAGCTAAAAAATAATTTACAATCAGATGTACTAAATAGATCAAAGCACGATGTTTTTGATCGCTTAATGCTTGGTTCTTATTTGTATAATGTATACCTGGATGATGAAAGGATGGCAGAACACTTCTCTGTTGTATCTAAATTGAATGAGCACTGGTTGCCGCAAATAATGGATTTTGATAAAAGCTCTATAGTCTGTGTGGATTGGGAGCATTTGTTTTTTGAGCATGGTATATTAAATCAATTACGCTTATGTGGTTATAAAATTGAAAGAATGCAAGAGGGTGGAGTTTTTGTTGATGTTACCAACGGAGAGGGTTTTGTAGATATTATTCGCGGACATATATTAGCAACTGATTTAGAAGCTAGAGATATATTCGTGGAAGTTTTAAATGATAAGTATGGTAAAGAATTTGTTGAAAGGCATGCTTTGGATATGGATTATACTCACTTATCTTATAGATGGATTGAGATTTGTAGCCATTTTGATGATATAATCTCTCAAGAAAATTTAGTATCAACAACTTGTTTGATGGGTGATGGCGGTGATCTTGCTTAAAATGCTCCTACTTTTTATTTGTTGATCATATTATAAATTGTATAAAATCCGAGTTTTCTATGTCACATTTGTCTATAATATATGCCCCGAATGATATTTTTAAAAAAAGGGCTGAAGTAGTTACAGAAGTTAATGATGAAATTCGCAGCATAGCTGGTGAGATGCTAAGAGTTATGTATCTTGA
The DNA here is from genome assembly GCA_964436105.1 of uncultured Rickettsiaceae bacterium. Taxonomy (GTDB): domain Bacteria; phylum Pseudomonadota; class Alphaproteobacteria; order Rickettsiales; family Rickettsiaceae; genus JAGOJE01. Next base: position 785 of record CAYTBU010000116.1, read on the forward strand.
GAAAGCTATAGGTATTGGTGCTAATATGGTTGGCTTATTAAAGCGCATAGCTGTGGTTGATTTGCAGCAAAACAACCAGAGATCACCTTTGGTCTTAATTAATCCCGAAATTATTTTCTCCTCATCAGAAGCTCAGGTCTTTATGGAGGCGTCAATATCTTTTCCGGGCATTGAAGCCGAAATAGCTCGTCCAAAAGTGATTAAGGTGAAATATACTGATTATGATGGAAATGAGCAGGAGCTTGAAGCTGAAGGTTTGTTGTCGAGTGTTATTCAGCATGAGATGGATTATTTAGATGGTAAGGTATTTTTAAACTATTTATCTAAAATGAAGCAGGATCTTTTGATCAAGAAAATGCTGAAATTCCTCAAGCTGAACCCGCCGCATATTCATGGCGCGCATTGTAACCACTGAATATTTTTTAGAAGCTAACTTCTTCAGTAGAAATTGAACCATCAGCTTTCTTAATAATCTTTTCGATTTTTAATTTGGCTTCCTTTAATTTATTCTCGCAATGAAATTTTAATTTGGTTCCTCTTTCGAAAGCTTCGATAGAATATTCTAAGCTTTCTGAGCCTTGGTCAATTTTTTTGACTGTGTTTTCTAATTCTTTCAAAGCTTCTTCAAAGCTCATTTCTTCAATTTTTTTCATAGCATAACCTTATTTTGTGTTTTTTAGAATATATTGTAGCATTTCTTCTTCTGAAGTTTCTATATGGAAATGCCCAGCATATTCTCCGTTTTTATCCAAGATATAAACCAAAGAACTATGGTCTAATAAATAGTCGTTATTCCCTTTGTCGCTTCCTGGGATTATTTCATAAAAAACTTTGAATTGATCTGCAACTGTTTTGATTTGCTCATCGCTTCCGGTCAGTCCTAGTAACTTATCGTGAAAATGCGCAAGATATTGTTTAAGAGCGATTGGTGTATCTCTTTTTGGATCTATAGTAATAAATATAGGCGTAACATTGATGTTATATTTATTCAAATCATCTAATAAAATGCTAAGTTTTTGTAGAGCGGTAGGGCAGATATCCGGGCAAAAAGTAAAGCCAAAATAAATCAGGCTAATCTTTCCTTTCAATCTGTCGCTATCGAAGCTCCTACCATCTAGGTCTGTAAGGACGAAGTGTCCTCCTATGTTAGCTTTTCCAATACTCCTATTCTCTGATTGTCCTTTTGTGGGTTCAGATAGCATAAGAAAATAAAATGATACGATAGTTATAGCTATTGCAACAATTATAATTATTTTGGTAAAAGTTTTTTCTTCGTTATTTCTCATAATGATTGCCTATATAATTGATGCGATTTCTATCGCTGCGTAAGTGAATATTGCTCTAGCACCAGCTCTTCTAAAGGCGATTAGTGATTCGATCATGGTTTTTTCATAGTCAAAAAGATTATTAGCTGCTCCTATTTTGATC
>CAYTBU010000117.1:0-1194 GCA_964436105.1 uncultured Rickettsiaceae bacterium
GCTTCAGCACAAAATCGTCGTGGTGTTACCATGGTACGTAACTAATACTTTATAACCAAAGTACTAGTAATAAGAAAGGCCAGCTTATAGCTGGCCTTTCTTATTGTGCGAACTCAAAGATAGTAGATTAAAAACCATCCTCGCCCCCTGAATCCGCATCACCTCCTAATAACATACTAGCTGTTCCAGTGCCATAGGTCATTACTCCTGTACTCGTTGAGACATTATCGGTCTCGTCGTTAAATTCATAAGCGCCAATTATGTTTTTTAAGGTAAGATATTTGTCATTTGTTTGTATGTCTTCTATCATGACTGAGATTTTATAAAGCAGGTTTTTAGTTTTTGGATTATCTATATTAAAAGTACTATCAGCTTTTGTTCTCATTGTTTCTATGGAGGCCATGAATTTATCTATTTTCTCTTCAAAACGCTTTTGGTATTTTACTTTGTTCTCTTGATCAGCCGAAGACATTTGCAGTTTACTGTTTTTTTGTGCTTCTTTTCTGATGTTATGTAGCAAGTAGTTCTCTGGTGTGTATTCTACTTGTCCTTTAGGCCCTTTTATAGAAGTTATTGTGCCGGCTTCGAATTGATGTGCGGTTAAAACGATATCTATAATATTGTGACGTGCGTTTTTTATACTAGAGAATAATATTTGATGCCAATCAGTTTGCTCCCCATAGTAGTTTATGATAGCATCTATAACTTCAGGAGAATTCCATTTTATTGCTTCTTTTATTGAATCTTTTTGGTTTTGAGCAAAGTTAGTGGCGGCTAATAGTTGTGTGGCGATTATAGGGTTTTTGTATAAGCAGGCTAAACCAAAAGCATTGACTGATAATTTGCTATTCACATGTGTAAAATCTTGTGTTTTTTGTGTAGCAAGAAATTGTTCTATAAAATTATCTTTGCCCGAGAACAAATCTGTAGGAATTCTAGAAGCAAAATTATCATCTTTAAAGTCACACCAAATAAACAATTCTAACATAGTATATTCTGTGCCTAACGATTTTTCAATTGCATTTTTATACTTAGATATATAAAAATTTTGCACTGTATTAAAAGCTTCAGCATATGTATCAGTTTCGTTGACTTGAACAATAACCGGCACTTTTGATGCTTTATGATTAGGATGTTGATTTTCATCATTGTGCGCAGTAGCGATGGTCATGGTCTCAGCTTTAATCGCTGTTG
>CAYTBU010000117.1:1204-2173 GCA_964436105.1 uncultured Rickettsiaceae bacterium
TCAGGAAAAGTGTTTTTAAGATAATTTTTATCTTGTTCACCACATAATTCCCAGACTTTTTGTCCTTTAGAGTTGGCTTTTTCCAAACATATCTTTAAAAAAGTTGTTGCTTGCGCATCTAACATTGTGAGTTGTCTATTTCCCAGTTGAGACTCGTTTCTTATTTGAGTTTGGTAAAGCAAATCTTCATCACGATTTTCAGCAAATTCTCTTTTTACAAACTTCGGATCGGATATAAGTAGTGATTTTATATATGGCATCATATGATTCAACATACCTTTCTCAGCCATAAGATGTAATGGAGTTTGACCATTGAAGTCAGCAAATGGGAGTACGGATTTTTTACTGAGTCCTCCCCATACTCCAGTACTACTTCTTCCTTCGCGTAGAAGAATTGTGATTAAGTTCTTGTCTTCAAGCTTGATCGCATTGATTAAATCTAGTCGTGCATTTGGTACAATTTTTGGCATTTTTTCTTCTCTTAATTTAAATTATTAAAACTTCACTTCTAATTTAGCGAAGCCTGAATGTGCTTTGTATTTAGATTTCCAGTTAAAGTTATAACCGACATCTAAAGTGACTGCTTTATTGCTACTCGCCAAAACCGAAACTCCGACATTGTATGAAGTTTTTGGTATTTTAGGCGCTTGCAATAAACGCTCAGCATTAGCTAAAGGATTGCTTTGATGACTTATATGGTTAATCCCAGCATGCAACCCGGGTCTTAGATTTAAGCCATCTTTAACTTTAATATTTTTAGCTATTGATAAAGAAAAATCAGTTGAGATTCTCTCCATATTAGCGTTACTACCTTTAGCATTAGGTGATAACTTCAAATTTTTAATTTTGACATTATCATAAGACAAACCAACTTTAGGAGTTACAAGAGAGCCGTTTTTTAGCTTAATCTTGTAACCTAAATTGATATTAGCTTTAAGGGCGTTGGCTTTATTTTTACTGCCGCTGAAA
>CAYTBU010000118.1:0-827 GCA_964436105.1 uncultured Rickettsiaceae bacterium
GCAAAACTATCTCTTGAAACTAAATGCCTTAAAACCTATACTAAGTGATGAGTAATAAGATGAAAATAGAATAAATTAATTGGATATAGGAAATGCTAATAGGATACGCCAGAGTTTCTACTCAGGAACAAAATTTAGAATTACAAATAAATGCTCTACAAGAAGCTGGTTGCAAAAAGATTTTTATGGAAAAGGCCTCAGGTGCTCAACGTGATCGTCCAGAATTAAAGGCGGCCTTGGAATATATGCGCCCTCATGAAGGTGATGTTTTGGTTGTGTGGAAACTGGATAGACTCGCTAGATCGCTCCGTCAGCTCATTGACACAGTCGAAGACTTAGAAAAAGATGCTATAGGTTTTAAATCCCTCACTGAGGCTATTGACACAACAAGCTCAGGTGGAAAATTGATATTTCATATATTTGGATCCCTTGCAGAATTTGAGCGTGGTTTAATAAAAGAGAGAACCATTGCTGGTTTGAAAGCCGCACGTGCTGCTGGTAAAGTAGGTGGCAGACCATCATCATTAAAACCAGAAGATGTAATGGCTGCTCAGGCTTTGCTTAGTAATCCCAAAATTACAGTCAAAGAAGTAGCACATAGGCTGAATGTTGACGCATCTACTCTGTATCGCTACTTACCAGGAGGTAGAAGTGCTATTATAGAAAAAGATATTTGACATCCGCATCAAACTTTAGGAGGTGAGGGGGTCAACAAGCATCCTGCTTTCTTGCATAATGTTACTCCATAACTGAAGGAAAAGGTGGTGGTAATGTATACAAAGTTGCTTTAGCTTTGCCAATGGGTACAATATTTCCCAGCATCACCA
>CAYTBU010000118.1:837-2129 GCA_964436105.1 uncultured Rickettsiaceae bacterium
GTATTACGGTTGGCGCCTGTCATTTGTTCTATTTCACTTATACCCAACGTTCCATGCTTCTTGATTAGGATCAAAATATTCTTTGCAAGCTCTGACAGCGGAATCATCAACTTTTTTTCCTTAAGTACTACTTGCTCTAGCTGATTTTTTTGTTTTTGTAAACTTCGCAGGAAAAATAAAAGCCATGGAGTAAAATCTGGTGCGTCAGATTTTATAATTCCTCTTGCTATTTGAGAGGCGTGTAAACTGCGCCATGATGGCAGTTCTAATGAGCCATATGGAATTAGCACTTGAGAAAACTTTAATGTACATAACAGTTTGTTTATAGCTGTATGACGCTCTTCGTTATCTTGCTCCATAATGTTTGCTAATGAATCATAAGGCGCGTAAGAATATCCAGCCTGTAAAAGGAGTAAGGTTGTTAAAACACTTGCCAAGCGCTCATTCCCAGCTTGGAATGGTTGAATGGACAAAAACACACCAACAAAAATTCCAATAACAAGCAATGGATGCAAACTTTTATTTTCTAGCTGTTCGTTGCTCCAAAAAGTTAGCTCTATCATTTGAGATAATGTCACACGTCCTCTTTGTGATTTTCTTGGGTGCAACTTTATCTCATGTCCATTTGCCTCAAATATCTCTAAGTTATTTGGTGACAGTTTGTATCCCTCTATATGTTCTTTATTTTTATCAGAAAATTTAAATAAACAACTGTGCCACTGTCTTATCGACTCTTGTGAGAGGTTTATTGATTTATAATTATAGACCAAAGCATCTAATACATACCAATACCCAAGAACTTCTTGTTCGTCTTGTAATACAATAGGTTGATTGTTTAAGTAGGTTAATTCTGCAACCTCGCTATCAGATAGTTTTGAGCCTTCAATGCGCATAGATGATCCAATAGTTTTTATGGTAGCATTTTTTTGTAAAGTCCATAGCCTTTCAGGCGGTATGCGCCCAAGCAGTGGCCACGCCCCCTTAAATTCATCAATCTCTGCAACCATAGTCAGAATTTCTGGTGTAATAATAATGTTTGAGAAGTTCCACATTTATGTCAGTCCCTATTAATATTCAATATTGTTATATTACATTAATATAGCTAAATCAGCAACACCCAATACATACCCAATTCAAATCTTGTGTTGATTACCCCGGTTGTTTGGTTAGTGATTTGAAAACGTTTGGTTAAGGCGGCTAGAATTGCTGAATTTGTAAAGGATGCGTCTACAAAACAAACGCTTTCTGGACTATCTAGCCTTCGAATAATCACACTTCAAAAACAGTCTCTA
>CAYTBU010000119.1:0-2093 GCA_964436105.1 uncultured Rickettsiaceae bacterium
TCATCAATAACCACCAAATTCTGTGGCTTCCATCCTATATAAGACTCTTCTGGAGCGCCATATTTCGCACTGAGTACATCAACCGCGTCAGAAAAAGCTTCAATCTCTGTGTAAATCACATGATACATATCATCAGATTCAACATCCATAGCACCAGCTTCAATAGCAGCTTCTAAAACACCATCGGCAGAAGCAATGGAAGCAGGGTATTGAATGAAACCTAAATGGTCAAACATAAAATTCACACTACCAGTTTCACCTAAATTACCACCATATTTAGTAAAACTCGACCTAACTTCAGACGCTGTACGATTCCTATTGTCTGTTAAAGTCTCAACGAGGATAGCAATACCACCAGGGGCATAACCTTCATATCTAATTTCAATATAATTGTCTTGATTACCTGGATCAATCGCTTGGCTCATTGCTTTATCAATACGATCTTTAGGTAAGTTTTGCGCGCGCGCCGCCACTAAAGCGCTGCGTAATCTTGGATTATGATGTGGATCTGGCTGCCCTGACTTTGCCGCCGTGAGGATCTCGCGCACTAATTTAGTAAAGACTTTTGCTCTTTTCTTATCTTGAGCACCTTTACGATGTTGAATATTTTTAAATTTTGAATGTCCAGCCATTTATCTACCTTCCTTTATTTATTTCATTTTATAAACAGCAACGCCATCTCCTGGGTTGCTTAAAAAACCTTACAAATCTTACGCTCAAATCTTCTAACTCACATGAGTAGCCAAGACAAGACAAAAGAGAAAAAAGTTCTAGAATATTATTAATATTTACACGCCTTATATTCATCACTTACCTTTATACGTCTGTTTATATCCTGGTAGTGCTTCTTGTAGTAGTTGCCAAGCTTTTTTCCACGCCTGTTCATCTAATAATTTGGGGTTAATCGCTTTGGGCCGTAATCTTGTTGGAGATAATAAAAACCCCCATTCTATCCCACCAATACAAGTAATAGCTTTATTCTCATGATCAACTTTTACGGCAAAAGCATGACCTTTCCATAAACTAAGCGGCTTACTAAATAAGGAATAAGTCCATAATGGAGCATCTAAGAAATATTGTTCATATGTATAAAATGGGTAAGCAGAATTAGGGTTGTCTTTATTCTCCGCATCAATAAACATTTGCAATTGCGGAATGATTGAGTCTGTATAAACAATATGCACCCACGCATTATGCTTATCATTCATTTGGATATGAATAGAAGGAAAATAAGGATTTAAACAATCTGGTTTGCTGTTTTCGATCAAGTCAATCTCAAAATGCTTTCCCGGTTGCGCACCCAGTTTAAAATGTAATTTGCTGTTATCACTATGTATACATGTATGGATACTTCTCTCGCTCGAAAGATTTACATCTGGTGATTTCCATATCATGATCCATATTACCAGCGATGTTAATAAAGCTATTAGTGCAATCAAAAAAATTTTGAATGTATTACTCACCATCACCCCCTAAATCTTTCGCAAGCTCTGCTATGATACCAGGTCAATTGTGCAAGCACCTCCTGCACAAACCACGCATCGGTATATTCCTCGGCAAATTTGCGCATATATTTTAGATTTCTTGTAGAAGACCCTTTCATGTCAGGGACATGATGCGCCAAGATCTTTTGATATGTCAACAGCTTGTTGACCAAATTCATCTTCTACTCTATTGCCAATAACCTAGAGATAATAACATATTACGTGTTTCATAAAGTGGCAATCCAATAATATTAGAAAATGAACCACCAATGAAAGAAACATAACTTTGAGCAAATCCCTGGATCGAATATCCACCAGCTTTATTTAATCCTTCTCCAGAATTAACATAAAACTCTATTTCATCAGCTGATAAATTTTTGAACTTTATAACGGTGTGCACTACGCGGTGACGTGATTCGATTTTTTCTGCTGTTTTCTTTATAATATGCACACCAGTATATAGGTTATGTCTCCGCCCAGCTAGTATATGCAAGCAATCTGCTACCATTTCTCCAGTCAAAGCTTTAGGCAAAATACGACGACCAACTGCGGCCACAGAATCAGCAGCAATAATATATCCATTTTCTATAGAAGGAGCGATTGCTTCAG
>CAYTBU010000120.1:0-2056 GCA_964436105.1 uncultured Rickettsiaceae bacterium
CAGTGCAACAGGAGAAGAAATATTTAGCTTGTCTAATATGATTATTAAAGACGTGCAAGGTAAGTTTGGACTAAAACTTACCCCAGAGGTTAATTTGATATAAATAGCGTTACGTGTATAATACCCTTATTATTAGATAATATAAAAAGTTTATGATTGAAATACCAAATGATTATATGAAGAATTTATATCGAGCAGTATTGGTTTTTTTGGTGATTTTGTCTCTTTTCTTTGTTGTAAAAGTTCTGAGCGAGTTTAGGGATTACAAAAATGCTGACAGGGGTTTTAATAGTATTACTTTGTCTGGACACGGAGAGGTTTCAGCAGTTCCAGATATTGCTAATGTTACCTTTAATATTCAAAAAGAAGCGAAAACAGTCAAAGAAGCTCAAGAAGCAGTGGCTCTTGTTGAAAAGTCAGCGCTTGAAACGCTTACGACTAACAAGGTAGCCGATAAAGATATTAAAGCTTTAAACGCCTCTTTTAACCCAAAGTATGAGTATCAACAAAAACTTTGTCCAAAAGTAGTAGGCCCAGATGGCGTAGTAACTCCGAGTTATTATTGTGGTGGGGGTAAACAAGTACTTGTTGGTTATGAAGCCTATGAAAGTGTTTCTGTGAAAGTTCGTGATGTGGACACTGTTGGTAAAATTATGCAAGATCTTGGTGCTCTTGGGGTCACAGACTTGAGTGGTCCAAACTTTGCAATTGATGACGAAAACGTGCTTCAAGCTGAAGCTCGAAAGAAGGCAATTGATGATGCTCAAACTAAAGCTAAAGCATTGGCCAAGGATTTAGGCGTAAGTTTGGGTAAAATTATGAGCTATAGCGATAGTGGTTCTTATCCTATGCCTATGTACGAGCGAGCAGGCATGATGGCATTTGATAGTGCTAAAGTTTCCGCTCCAGCTCAATTACCAAAAGGAGAGAATACAATTTCCAGCGATGTCTCGATAACTTACGAGATACGATAAAATTGACTTTTCAGGGTAAAAAGAGTACTATTAAAAGAGCCCTTGAAAGGGGGCTTTTTTAAAATAGGTCGCGCTAAAAGGATGGTTGCGCGACATGTTTTCACTAAAACAAATTTATGTCACGTATCGGAGAATATCTACAAGACACAAAATCGGAATTGAAACATGTGATCTGGCCTTCAAGGAATCAGATATTTTTCTATACGCTTATTGTTATAATATCGTCAGTTTTGGTAGCCTACTATTTAGGTATATTTGATTTTATTTTTTCCAAAGGATTAGAAAAAGTAATTTCACTTTAAAATAATATATTTATGTCAAAACAGGAAACAGAAGGGGGAAGAAATTGGTACGCAATTCATACTTATGCTGGGTACGAGAACGTGGTTCTACGTAACTTGAAACAGCGTATTGATTCTCTTGGTATGCACGACAAAATTTTTAATGTTATCGTGCCAATCGAAAAGAAAATAAAAATCAAGGCTGGTAAACGTGTTGAAGTGGAAGAAAAGATTTATCCAGGGTACGTTTTGGTAGATATGGTGGTTACAGATGATTCTTGGTATGTAGTACGAAATACACCGCGAGTTACAGGCTTCGTTGGGGCTGGAGTAAACCCTGTACCACTCAAACAAGATGAAGTGGACTTCCTTTTCAAGAAAATGGACTCTGGTACCGCTAGACATAATATTGAGATGGAAGTCGGGGAGAGTATTTTAATTACAGATGGTCCGTTTAAAGATTTGGAAGGCAAGATAAATTCAGTCGATCAAGAAAGAGGTAAGATTAAGGTGTTGGTTTCAATGTTTGGTCGGGAGACTCCAGTCGAACTCGACTTCTTGCAAATAAAGAAGATTTAAGCTAATCTAAAAAAACAATGTCAAAAAAGATAACCAAGAAAATTAAATTACAAATTCAAGCAGCCAAAGCTACTCCTGCTCCACCACTAGGTCCTGCACTTGGACAGGCTGGTATCAACATCGGAGACTTCGTAACCAAGTTTAATGCGGCTACAGCCAAGATGGCTGGGGACAAGGTGGGTGTATCTATCACTGTATACGAAGACCGAAGTTATGATTTCG
>CAYTBU010000121.1:0-1989 GCA_964436105.1 uncultured Rickettsiaceae bacterium
ATATCTCGAGCAAATAAGGATTGGTGAAATAAACAAGTCGCCAAAAGTTGAGTTTACTTTGAAAACTAATCATATAGATTTTGATGGAGATTGGATTATTGGACAGGCAGGCGCACAGCTGCTAGTTGATAAAGCTATTGAGGTTGCATCAAAGGAGAATATCGTTTTAGCTACTGCAAGAAAGATTAATCACATCGGACGACTTGAATACTATATGCGACAGATTGCTGATAATGGTCTTATAGGCATGATGACAGTTAATGGCCATGGTAGAAGTCCAAAAATGTCTGCGTGGGGAGGAAGCTCACCAGTTCTTTTCACTAATCCCATATCTTTTGGTATGCCAACAGCAGCAGATCCAGTAGTACTTGACTTAGCTACAAGCGCAGTTTCAGAAGGTAAAGTGAAACACTACTATCAAAATAATCAAAAAGCGCCATTAGGTTGGTTAATAGATAATAAAGGGGAGGATACTGATAACCCTGGTGTTCTCTACAATAACCCTCCAGGAGCAATTAAACCATTTGGCTATGATCAAGGGTATAAAGCATTCGGATTAGCATTAATTATTGATATGTTATCAGGAGCTTTAACAGGTGCTGGTACTACAAAAGACTACAACTACAAGGGACATCGAGGTAATGGGATCTTCTTACTGGTCATAAACCCGAAATACTTCACCGATATTCATGAATATACTCATGAGGTTGATTCTTTTATTTCACATGTAAAGAAAGATTCAAATCCAGCAGCTGGTGAGGAAATATTAATGCCAGGTGAACGTTCACTGCGTAATAAAAGGCAAAATCTGGACAAAGAAATTGATATTTCCCAGACTACAATTCAAGCGATAAAAGAGGAGTCACTAAAGCTGGATTTAGATTTCGAGGGGATATTAAATAATGCCACTAATTAACACAAACAAGCTACTAAGTGGGGCTGACTATTATGTGAAGTCTTCTACAAATAGTTACGTTGAATATCAAGCACTGAAGTTTATTGATAGCCACAATCTACTTAGATTGCCCGCTGCGTTTGAGTACCTAGAGGAAAGTAATTCAGTTTCCATGTCAAAAGTTGAGGGAATGCTATTAATTCAATTTCTACGAATAATTAGATTAAATCCTAAATACAGCGCTGGTCTTGGGATAGATGGTATCAATAATATTTCAAATGAAATTGTAGGAGAGTTATTGACATGTATTAGAAGGATTCAATCCCAATTTATGAGTCATAGCCAGCAGCTAGATATTACCTTTCAGAAATATAACTATGATAGTAAGTTCAACGAATGTGTAAAACAACTTGCTGCTTATAGCCAGAGTTTAAGTACAGATGAAGTATTAATTGACCTGGGGCAATTGACAAAAATATTAGATGAATCTGCATCGGTACCTTTCCTTGATGCAGCTAGCTATAACGTTATTGTTGAAGATGTCACAGAAGTGAATTTATCTGAGACATTGGAAGACGTTAAAAGCAGAAGTGCAAAAAGTATACTGAATAAACTTGTTTATATTGATTTTGAAACCTTTGACCAATTGGTCACTCCTTATGATGATATTGCCTTGATTCTAGAGTCAAGTATTGCGCAAAAGGTGAATCTCAATAATAAGATTAGCCTGATTATGGACAGTCCTACTTATTTATATGCAGCGTTTTTCCGAAATATTAGAAACTATGTAAGACACTTAGAATATTTGCTGAAATATCCAAAAGTGCATTCCAAAATATATAATTAAAATAATTTTGATCGTGCTAAATCGAATCTTGATGGATTAAGTCAGAAGCATGCTTATAATACTACGAATCTAAGTAATTGGTTAACCCGAATTGATTCAAATCTAAGAAATGAAGTTGATGAGTCTCTAAAGAAATTATTACTCACCTCTAGTTAAGTGGGGGAATATGTATTGGCTGAACTCTGAAACTTGATCAGAACCTAAAGCCTCTTCTAACTGGGGGTTAGAAATCAATCTAAGCAGCCCT
>CAYTBU010000122.1:0-1982 GCA_964436105.1 uncultured Rickettsiaceae bacterium
GTCATTACTGAATGTATGTCTGGAGCTGATGAGCTATATAATATACATTTGGATTTTCACCGCATCAGCGAGGATATGGCAAATGACTATAGCGATGAGAAATATGAGAAATTCGAACATTTAGAAAAGCTTTATCGCGGGAAGGGCGGTTATTCTTTTGAAGGTGATAGCGCTAAATTGCTTATTGGACTCGGTTTTACAGAAGAGCACTTGACACAAGACCCAACTACTTTATCTGGCGGTTGGAGAATGAGGCTGGAGCTAGCAAAGCTATTAAATCGCAATCCTGATTTTATGATCCTCGATGAACCAACAAACCATCTAGATTTACCAACAATCACATGGCTTGAAGGCTATTTGAAGAAGTTCAAAGGCACGGTGTTGTTTGTCTCGCATGATGAAAGTTTACTTAATAGATTGCCAGATCGTATTTTGCATTTAAAAAATGGCGAGTTAAATGAATATTACGGTAATTATGATGATTTCTTAGAGCAATATGAACTCCGTGAAGCTGGTAAAACGGCAGAGTTAAAGACTTTGAGCAATAAAATTCAAACTATGCAACGTTTTGTTGATCGCTTCGGAGCAAAAGCGAGTAAAGCAGCGCAGGCTAGGAGCCGGATGAAAATGATTGCTAAGATGGAAAATGAAGCATCGGGCATCGTTGTTGATAATGCAGATGCTGAAATTAATCTTCGCATACCACTAACGCAGAAAAGCGGTAAGGATGTTTGTGTTTTAGAGGAATGCGCGGTTGGATATAGCCATCCTTTAATCAGAAAAGTGTCGCTAATTGCTACTAGAGGGCAAAAAATAGCGATTATTGGGGCAAACGGCCTTGGAAAATCAACTCTTATTAAGAGCATTATAGGACAGATCCCATTTTTGTCTGGCGCGGCTAAGCTTGGGCATAACGTCCAAATTGGTTATTATGCACAGGATCAACTAGAGCATTTAGATGCAAATCTATCAGCCTTAGAAAATTTAAAAGCTTCAAACGTTAAAATGTCCGAGGGACAGGCGAGGGGTGTTTTAGGCTCCTTTCTATTCAGGGGTGATGATGTTTATAAAAGAGTAGGCATCTTATCTGGTGGTGAAAAATCACGTTTAAGCTTAGCGTGCCTGCTAGCGCAAGATGCTAATTTTTTATTGCTCGATGAGCCGACAAACCATTTGGATATTTTATCTATTGAGATTTTGAGTCAGGCACTAGCAAATTACGCCGGCACTGTAATGTTTGTAAGTCACAATCGCTCTTTTATCAATGCGGTTGCCACCCATGTGCTTGAGGTATCAGGCGGAGGCGTTATATTACGCGAAGGTGGACTGGATGATTTTTAGTTTATATAATCAGATTTTTAACTAGGTACATAATTATGACAGACCAAATTCCACCATGCCCAGAATGCACTATGGAAAACACTTATCCTGATGGGATCAATTTCATTTGCCCCAATTGTGGTTATGAATGGCCTATGGAGGCAACAGAGGGTGAGGATGATGCTACAGTGATCAAGGACGCCAATGGTAACATATTAGTTGATGGTGACTCGGTAGTGCTCATTAAAGATCTTAAGGTTAAAGGTTCGTCTATCACTCTTAAAATGGGCACTAAAGTTAAGAGCATAAGGCTTGTATCAGGTGATCATGAAGTTGATTGCAAAACCGATGCCGGACAATTTATGCTAAAAGCCTGTTTTTTGCGTAAGAGTTAAGGAGTTTATCCTTGCTTTCAGGGATTGAAAATTATAGCTAAGTCTTTACAATCTGAGTATACGTTAATCGGCTACTTAAATTAAAATACTTTAGCTATATACTATATATCCTTAGCAATTAATACTTCTTATCAGGCCAACTGCAAGCCCAATAGATCACCCTCTGACACGAGTTACTTTCCATAATATAGATTATAGAATTATTAACTGTAAGCCCGAAAATAGACGCCTTAATCTATATGGAAAACGGGAGACGCAAAATCACCG
>CAYTBU010000123.1:0-1945 GCA_964436105.1 uncultured Rickettsiaceae bacterium
GATCGTCGGCTTGGTAGGCCATTACCCTACCAACTACCTAATCTAACGCGGGCTCATCCATCAGCGATAAATCTTTCCTCCGAAGAGAATATACGGTATTAGCGTTTGTTTCCAAAAGTTATTCCGTACTGATGGGTAGATTCCCACGTGTTACTCACCCGTTTGCCACTAACTTGAAAGAGCAAGCCCCTTCAAGTCCGTTCGACTTGCATGTGTTAAGCATACCGCCAGCGTTCGTTCTGAGCCAGGATCAAACTCTTAAGTTTGATTCTGTCAGTTATTATTGACAGGTTTAACATCAAATGAATGATGCGTATTTGTTCGCTGTCACTACCTTTATCTAATTATTTACTTATTTAAACAGCTACGAGGCAAGCTCGCTTTGTGGGGTCAGTTATAGCCATCTTGCTTGAGTATGTCAATGGCTATTTTGCAATATTTCGAAAAAATATGATCTTTTTTGCATAAAAAATTCCCCCACTCACCAAAAAAGTTATTATACACATTATTATGTACTTGTGTTTTTAGAATTTTTAGTGCATATTGCTTATGCATGTTAATGTATAACATAATAGATGATGCGCTAAAAGGCACACTCCCCTTTTAGTATTAATCAAGGATAAGTCTAGGAATAAGATACATGGAACTAACAGATCATTTTTTAAGTTTGGGCAGTCGCTCCAATAGAAGTTTTGGATTTTCTAAGATATTTTCTTCATTCCTGATCGTACTTTTCTTACTTTTTATGCTTTTCCCTTATTTAGCTATCAATAATTTCATTAATGATAGCATGTCTATTAATGTGATTAGCGAAGCCGAGCTCTCTGATCGAGGCACTAGATTAGAAATTTCAAAGATTACCGTTAAAAATGGCGACACTCTTTCAAAGATTTTGACGAAAGAAGAGCTTTCTTCTGGCGAGGCGTATAAAATAATTTCCGCTTTGAAAAATAGTGATATTAATTACACCCCCAAAATTGGACAAAAAATATCCTTTCATTATGACACTAACATCATAGAAAATAATGATGATGATTTATCGGCTGAAACAAGCACCCTATCTTTTATCAATATTCAAATCGACAACATCACCCGTATCGAAATTACGCGCGACGGTGATGGCTTTGTTGCTAAAAACTTCATCATACCACTTAAAAAAGTTACAGAAAGATCTAGCGCAGTAATAAAAGGCAGCTTTATGTCTACAGCAAAAGCACTTGGTCTATCTACTAATAATATTTTAGAGTTAATCAATGCTTATAGCTATCAGATTGACTTCCAACGCCAAATTAAAGCTGGCGATAAAGTAACCTTTATTACTGAAAAATTCTATACTGAAGAAGGAAAATTCTCTCATTCTGGCAAAGTGCTCTTTGCTTCAATGAATTTATCAGGAGCAGAATATAATATTTATCGCTATAGCCCAGAAGGTAGTGATGACGGGCAATATTTCTCTGAAGATGGCCGCAGCGTCAAACGTAATCTGCTTAGAACTCCAGTCAATGTCGCGCGTATCTCTTCTCATTTCGGTAATAGAAAACATCCAATCATGGGATATACCAAAATGCACAAGGGCGTCGATTTTGCCGCCCCTATTGGCACTCCAATTTTTACAGCGGGTGATGGAGTGATTACGGAAATGGGATGGAAAGCTGGTTATGGCAAATTTGTTCAAGTAAAACACAGTTCCACTCTTTCAACCGCTTATGCTCATGCACATAATTTTGCTAAGAACTTAAAAAAGGGTAGCAAAATTAAGCAAGGACAAGTAATTGCTTATGTTGGTACCACAGGCAACAGCACAGGCCCGCATTTACATTATGAAGTAAAAATTAATGGCAAACATGTCAACCCGATGTCGATTAAAGGCACCCCTGGCTTATTACTCACCGGCGCACAAAGAACGAAGTTCAACAAGTTCAAACATGAAGTGATGAAGTTGTAG
>CAYTBU010000124.1:0-1932 GCA_964436105.1 uncultured Rickettsiaceae bacterium
TCAACCGTCGTCGTCACGATTCTCTCAATCGCCTCTTTGGTATTAAAGGCGTTAGAAAAGAATCGTTGAGAGAGCTGCAGCACACTTCAGCATACTATCACGCAGCTCTTGCTCAATATAAAATGAAGAATTATCAAAAATCAATTGAGCATTTCGCAGAATTTATACAGCATATAGAAAGTTTTTGTATATCTTTCTTGGAAAAAGACCAGTACCAACTATTAGTCAAAGAAAAAGCATTTACTACTGCGTCTGGTAACACAGGTATGCCTATCACCACAATCCAAGAATATTTGCATAAAAGTCTTAAGATTTATACGATCATCTATGGTGAAAAATATCCATTTGTTAAAGATTACATAGCCCCTAATTATTTCGAAATTATTGGTAAGTAGAATCGCAGAAAAAGTGGTTCTGTCGCATCTATTTTGTCAATTCCTAAATTCCTTCAGAAGTCAGTTTTTAGGCGTTATGCAACCATTAGTAGTGCAAAATTTTCAAATGTAGATAGATGATCTACAAGAAAGCTATGATCTTTCTTCAGAGTGGCAATTGATATTTGATAAATATCATATTTATTAAATAGGGTCAAATTACATAAGCAGGTGCAAATCGTTCCCGCATAAGCTATTGTTAACCATTTTTGGGTTTGTATGGTATAGTTTACGGTTCTATCGTATCTGTATAAGTCAATATCTTTCTCTCCAAATCCAACTAAACTAAGCCTTAAATATATAATTTAGAAATTGTGAAAGCGTCATGAAAATGTTGTTTGACGCCTCGCACTTTCCATAATTTATGTTATAGAATTATTGTTTGGCGACGTAACTATTTGCTTTTTCAGAGTTTTTAAGTTTCTTCTGGTAAACAAGATATATTTCCAGCTAACTCTTGACCTGGATAAGATTCACTCCACTGTTTTAAATTATCTATAGTGAGATCTAAAGTAGCATCACTGTTTCGTAAAGATGTGTTACTATCTCCAGGCTCTTCTAAGCCAAAATTATTATCATAGGTGAACTCTTCTGGCGCTGTAGATATATTATCTGATTCACTATCTTTTTTGTCGCAAATATATTGAGCTATAATTGCTTTTATCTCTTGCGAAGGCTCTGTTTGCTCTAAAGCTTCTTCTAACATATATTGTAAAGTATGATAAGCTACCTTATATTCTTTTGAGTCTATTTCACCTTGTAATTTTGTTTCTATATACAAATCTATTAAAACATTAAGTAAAGCGGTTGCATCCAATGAAATCGCAAGCAGAAAAGGTTGGATTTTCTCATCGGTAAGATCAATATACTGAGGATATAGTTTATAAAGTTTTGTTATATTTAAGGTATCTTTAGATTGACAACAATCATAGAACAAACCAAGCACTTCATCTTTTGTCATCATATACCCCCGTCTTCTATATGCTCAACTAACCCAAGTAATACACTATGTGAATCAGATAAGGTTTTACAGAGATTGTTCACACACTGAGCATTATGTTCCAATAAGTGAGTAAGTGTCGTCTGAAATTCTGTTGACGGATTATACTCGCTATGGCTTAATATATCTACAGCTTCTGTTTTCGCTTTAGCAGATTCTTCCAAAGAAATGGCATGTAGTATTAAAGTATGATTATTTTTTATGGAATGTTCTATTTTATTAAAGAGTGTGACAGTGCCGATATTCGAAGTTTGCTTTATGCGGACCGGTAGAGAGGGCATTATAATATCGTGGTCTATTGCACTGACGTTAGATAAGCTCTGTATGAGAGAACAATTTACTATATCATCAAAAGTAGTTAGACTCTTGGACTCCAAAATGCTATTAAACCCTAGGGCAAGCTTGACTGCAACATCCGTGCAATCCCTTGATTGATTTGATGCTGCACGGCCTTGTTGCGTGAATCAGCTCACTAGCAAAATATTTAAAAATTGATAT
>CAYTBU010000125.1:0-1006 GCA_964436105.1 uncultured Rickettsiaceae bacterium
TTTTAAGTGCCTTAAATTATTAACTTAATTGCATTAAAAATCAATTTAATTTTAAAAAGTTGTAAAATGATCTAGTTTAAAGATTGAGCAAAAGCGAGGAGGGGTGCGTAATCACCATAGTCTGCCTTGCGTAATGCTGATATATAACGTTTGCGTATTTCTTCTGGTTTGCTAAGGTTTAAGCCGCCGCCCCAACTAATTTTATCTACTCCATTCTGCTCGATAATGATATCTGCGCATAGTCTTGCATGCCGCCCATTGCCATTAGGAAAAAGGTGAATTTTAACCAAGCGATGGTGAAAGACAATGGCAAGTTCGGTGAGGTCGTATATTTGATGGTCCAGCCAGTAATGAGCATCATCAATTAATTTGCGTATTTCTATTGGAATCAGATAATACTCCACGCCGATGTTTTTATTAGACTGGCGATATTTGCCAGCCCATTTCCAAACATAGCCATACATATGTTTATGAAGATTGCAGAGAAATTTTTCTGTAAAAATATCATGTTTGGCAATTAAGGATTTCTGCATGGCCCACCGACGTGCTTCTATAATGTTTTCTTGTTCGAATTGGTCTAAATCTTCACGCGTTAAAATAGAAGGAATAAGATCTAGTTTTTCTTCCTCATCTAGCGGAGTTTGTCCTTCAAGATAGTGATATTGCATTCTTTAGTCCCACAGTTTTGAGTTGAGGTTTTGTATTAAATCATCTGCTATTTCTTTAAGCTTATCACTCTTATTGCCAACTCTTTGTCCTTCCAGCATCATTGTATGGTCTACAGGATCAAGAAGTGCTGTAGCTTTTTTTATTGCTTGTTTTTTTATTAATTTTTCTAAGCTGCTTTCGTTCGGGATTAGTGCATAAACTAATTTACAGTCTAAAGCCCCTGCTACTTTGCGCAGGGATTTTAGCGTGATAGAATCATCATTCTCATTTGCTTCTAATCTAGCGGTAGCCTGTTGGCTGATACCTAAACGGCCTGCAAGTTGGCTTGTGCTCATCT
>CAYTBU010000125.1:1016-1902 GCA_964436105.1 uncultured Rickettsiaceae bacterium
TTTACGGATAGTTGCAATCCAGCCCTTGGTTGGACGGTCGCATACGTCTATTGCTTTTATGTGGCGATCTAATGTTTGGATTTGTAGATGTTTAATTTTATTCATCATAATATTACAATATATATTTTGTATATAATAGCTATTATAACATAATATATATTGTAAATAAACAAAAAATTACATAGTATATATTGTATAGAAGTGAAAAACATTGTCGTTCCCACTTTAGGTGAGGAATCTATGCTTTTGTCATCCTAAAGCAAGACTTCAGGATATCGTAAGAAAACCTCCTGAGATCCTAAATTAAATTCAGGATGACTGAGAAGAAAATGGATACCCGCCTCCCTAGAGCATGACATATGATCGTTCTTGAAAGCGATGCTAATTCTGACTTAATTCACTACGTAGTAAACTTCATCAATCAGATCGATTTTTATACCGTCAGACGATCCAAGCAAGGTTATGACATCAAAAGTGCCAGAATGATCTGTTGTGAGCAAATACCTCACCACATATTTATGCCCTTCATCTGCAGGCATAATATATTTGACTTCTATACTCCAGCTATCAACCATATCCCTGATCGATGAGAGTTGATCGTGCAATCCTGCGCGCTTTGCTACTAATATTTTACCAATAATTCTGCTCTACGCGTGAACCAAAATCATTTTGGAATTTATTATATTTTTGGGCAATATTTAATTCTGGCATTTCTCTCTCTCATAATTTATTTTAAAGTAACGACAATATTCACTCATGGGGCATTTTTCACATTCTGGTTTTCTTGCTTTGCAAATATACCGACCATGAAGTACCAGCCAATGATGAGCATCATATAAATATTTTTGCGGGATCAAGTCCAGTAAGTCTTTCTCTATTTTCTCTG
>CAYTBU010000126.1:0-1880 GCA_964436105.1 uncultured Rickettsiaceae bacterium
TGCCTTGAGACATAAAATATACCTCTTGAAATGCATCGTGAGATATATTTAAGTAAAGAGATCATTATGTAGCGGACTATATGATTTTTAACAAAGTCCGCTTTTAAACGTCATTTTTCACCTTAATACCTCACAAAACACACCAACCTCTTATTTTTCAGCAAGGAACTAGCCTTTAAGAGCTGTCTTTCTCTATTTTTCTTTGCTTTTTAGGTGTAAAAATATGTTCCAATATAGTCCGATAAGTATATAATAGGACTATATAAAAGAGGTATTTATTATGTCAGTACCAGCAGAAATTAGAGCAGTTCAAAGACCTAAAAACACAATCGTTGATGATAATGGTAGAAGTGGGCCTAACAGATATTCTGTAAGACAAAGAACCTCATCAAAATATGTGTCAGGCGGAAATCCTCAACCGCATAATGGAAAAGTTATAGGGCACATCATTGATAATATGTTTGTACCTATTGCTTCTTCTGTTGTATCAACAGGAGCTGATATGTTGTCATATGGAGCAAGCTCGTTAGTAAAAGCAAATAGCAATGACATATTTCACGAATTATTAGCAATCTATCCTGCCGATATAGTCTATGAGATTATGTCTATAGCTACCTTACAAATCATAAAACCACATGTAACCGCAAGACGTATGGCTGCTCATTATCGAAGAACCTTTGTAAGTATTGATTATCCTAGTACTGCTCTTAGTGAAAATACAATTAGTAGGTTGTATCAAATGATAGGTCAGGATGGAGAAAAGAGATTTCAGTTCTACCAAAAGAGATTATCTAAAGTAGCTCAAAATCACCACATTGCAATTGATGGTACTTTAAAGCAAGACAACAGTGTGGTTAATGACTTATCAGCCTACTCTTACAAAGCTCGAGTTAAAGGCTGTAAAGACATTTCTGTAATTTATGCATATGATATTGAGCTTATGGAGCCAGTATGTGCAGAGGTGTTCCCTGGTAACTCCATTGATGCTACATCTTACGCTGCATTTATAAAAGATAACGATATCAATAAAGGTATTATCATTGCAGATAAAGGCTTTCCACCTAGCAAGATAAATACAGAACTAAATGATAGACCTAACTTGCACTTTCTAACTCCAATCAAGCGTAATGATGTTCGAATATCTGACAATAACATGCTTGATTTTCAGGGAGTTTTCTCAAGAGAGAACGGTAAGATCTTATATAAGAAACAACAGATCAAAGGCGGAAGATACTTATACGCATTTAAAGATCCGAAAACGGCAAGCAAAGAAGAGCAAGATCACCTATCAAGATTAGATAAGAACCATGAGTTCTCTCTAGACAAGTATGAGAAAAAAAGAAAAGGCTTTGGCGTAATTGTATTTGAATCTGATTTGGATTTTGAACCAGAAGTAGCCTATCAATGCTATGATGATAGATGGCTATTAGAGTTGGTATTCAAACAGTATAAACATGACGAATGCCTTGATAAGACCAGAGTTCAAGGTGATTTCTCAATAATTGGCAAAGAGTTTGTTAATTTTATCTCAACCATCGCTACAAGTAGGATTATTCGCACTGTAAGTAAAACAGGTCTATTTGATAAGCTTACATATGGAGAGTTAATGGATGACTTAATGTCAGCATGGAGAAAAGTTGATGCGCCAACTGAAGCTGCAACTGATGATAAATACTGGGTACACACCTTAAATAATGTATTTGAAGAACTTGAAGTTTTAGGTCTATCAAAACCAGCTCATAAGGACGAGCCTAAGAAAAGAGGGCGTAAACCAAAACTAGAAAAGCTAAAGCTGCCTAAACGACCTAGAGGTAGACCACGTAAATTGCAGACTACGTAAATTCGTATATAGTCCTGCAATTTGGGATATCTTTACTTAA
>CAYTBU010000127.1:0-1880 GCA_964436105.1 uncultured Rickettsiaceae bacterium
TAAAGGAACAATCGCATAAAATTGATATAATTCAATAATAATTGAGAACCAATTTCAAATTCAAATAAAAAGGTGCCCATATGACTAAAGCAACAAAAAAGAAGGAAGAAACTCAATGTCCATCCGGACATACTCTTTTCACGCTCTTCTATTTATCTTGTATGCTATTCTGTTTGAAGAATTATCCAACTGAAGAACCTTCCTTGTTTGATCAGTCTGGTATTTTTATAGAAGACCGAATTTCAAGAAATAATGGAGATGAAGATATGTTTTTTCTCAAAACAAAAAATCAAGCAGAACGAGGAATCATAGATCTCCAATCCACCTTAGCTTACGCTTATTTTTATGGCATAGGAACTAACCCAGACAAAAAGAATGCTGTAAAGTGGTGGAAAACAGCGACATAGAGGATGGTAACAATATTTGTGATGAAGCTAGCAGTGATGGCGAGCATATATCGGCAAGAAGTGATCGCGTTTCAGATATTACAGAGGATAATCTAAAACATTGGAATGAATTGCAAATATCGCCACACCCATTAGGGTTTGTGGGCTACCTTACACCATGTGTGGAATCTCTAACTCCACCAAAAGAAGATATAGATGCGAGCGGTAGGGTACACGATATTATAGATTAGATAGTGTCTATTCATTGCAGTCAGGAGAATTCAATGAATAATATCTTTACACATGCCAAATCATCTCTCTTAGGAGCGTTAAATTTATTATGTGTAACCGAAATGAAAAACACTCATCTTGCTGGTAAAAGCTCAATTTTCCAACAACTAACTCACTCCACAACATAGATAAAGGTTTTGTATGAGAAATATTTTAAAAGCGATAGCTAAAGGTGATATAGCAAAAGTACGCGCCTTATTAGCAAGTACTGCGGACATTAACGAAAAGAAGTTTGAAGGCACCATTTTGACTGTCGCAGTGGAGAAAGGTGATCAGAAAATTGTAGAATTATTACTTACGCACCCAGAAATTGATGTGAATAAAGCGCATAAAGGTGGAGCCACGCCTTTGATTATAGCGTCACAAAGAGGTTTTAAGGAAATAGTAGCAATGCTTCTACGTCATCGTGATATAGATGTCAATAGCGCAACTACTGCACGAAGTGATACACCTCTTCACCAAGCCTCTCAAAATGGACATAAGGAAGTAGTAGAATTATTACTTATGCACCCTAGTATAGAGGTAAATACCGCTAGCAGAGATGGGGGGGCTCTTCACGCGGCAGCAGCAAATGGTCATAGAGCAATCGTGGAGCTATTACTCACTGTACCCGGCATAGATATTAATTTAGAAATTGCGGGTCGTACTCCGCTCTCTAGAGCTATAGAAAGTAGTAATAATGATGAATCGATTATTGAGTTGTTACTACACACCCCTGGTATTAATATATACCAAGCTCACGGTAGTATTACTCTGCTACCTTTTGCAATATTGCATAACCACGAGAATGTAGTCAGGATACTACTCAAACATTCAGGTATTAATGTTAATGAAGTAGGTTCACGGTGGCCTAATCATACTCCTCTAGCCTTTGCAGTTGCTATAAAAAATATAACAATTATCCAATTACTACTTGAACGAGAAGATATAGATGTCAATAAGGTGGCTCAGCAAGGCGAAACACCTCTTGCTATAGCTGCAGCTAGTGGTTCAAAAGAAATTGTAGAGATTTTATTACAATATCCCGGTATTGATTTAAACAGGACAGGTGTAGGTTACATAAGAACAGATGAAGTAACTGCCAAAACTCCATTACACGCCGCTGTAAGCGCTGGCCAGCTAGAAATAGTATCATTATTACTCTCACAACCTAGTATAGATATTAATATAGCATCCAAATATGGCAGTCCGCTGCATGCAGCT
>CAYTBU010000128.1:0-1838 GCA_964436105.1 uncultured Rickettsiaceae bacterium
TTGTAATTAGGGTTATTATTTGGGAGTTTATCCAGTTGTTCTATTAGATGGATTGAAAGTGTATTATACCCCCCGACCTCAATTGCTTGCTGAATATGGGTTTTATCAAGCTTACTGAGTTCGAGTAATGTTAAGATTTCTTGTTTTGCTCTAGCAATACCATAGTTTGTTTGAATTTCACCTAACACTTCTTGCAGCATACTAGTAAGATTAATACAATCTCTATTTAGCTCACTTTGTAAAAATTGTTCGAATTCTAGGGCTATTACTTGAGCTTCGGCACTAATAGAAAAACCAATAACATTATTTCCTGTAATATAAGTCGTTTCACTCGTTTTTTCAGTAATACTGTTAACAACACTCAAGATAGTGTCAAAATTATCGCCCGTGGAGTTAACTTTTGGTATTTTTACATGTTTAATTTGTTCACTGTTGTCTTTCATGACTTGCAAAAACTCTATTACTTTTTCATCTGTACCCATTGCAACTTTGTTTTTTAATATATTTGTAAGGTATTTTTCATTTCTAAATTCTTGGGCGCTGACTTTAGTAAAAACAAAAGTTGAGGCGTTGATTAACGATTCAACGTTTTGTGTGGGAAACATTTTACATAGATTACCTATTGTTTCACGAAATAATACCCCACCTCCTTCGCTTGTGCTTGCTGAGCTTTGGACGATTATAAATTTTACGTTACAGACATTGTTATTAATGCTGAGGGGGATATCTTCACTCATGACTGACGTGGGTACCCCATTTAACAAATGGTTAATATAGTACATATTAGATATTTCAACATCTGGTCCTCTAGTGTCACCAAATCCAGGGCAATCCCAGAATTGTGTATTTGCAGTAAAAACATAATTGGGGAATTTAGTTTCAGCGTCTCCATCATGCCCAATTTTGATAACTCCAAAACCG
This sequence comes from uncultured Rickettsiaceae bacterium, assembly GCA_964436105.1. GTDB lineage: Bacteria > Pseudomonadota > Alphaproteobacteria > Rickettsiales > Rickettsiaceae > JAGOJE01. Next base: position 922 of record CAYTBU010000128.1, read on the forward strand.
TCTGTTTTAATTTCACCAGCATAATTTTGTATAGGATTGCCAGCGGGATCTATGATGATATTACCTTCGCTATCTCTTGCCTTGCTAACATCTATGAGCCATTCACCGTCTAGATCAGATACTTCCATTGCTTGGCCCGCAAGCATGTTCATTATTGTGCTTTTACCCATGCCGCTAGAGCCTATTACTAGGGTGACTTCTTTTCTAATGTGTCCTTCTACTTCATTTTTAAAAATGCCAATATTATGTTCTATCGTGCGTACGAAGGATTCTACTTGTGTGGTAGTATACTTATTTTTATCAGTAAATTTTGACATAATTATAACCTCTTAAATTAATGATGAGTATTGTTTGATAGTAAATTTCTTATCTAAAGTGACTATTAGGAAGAGAGGGTGGGTGGCGTTCATACGCTTATTAAGCAAATAATTATATGCAAACATTTGGTGGCCTCTTGGCTTTAAATTTAGTAAGCGCTATGAGTACTAGTTAATACTTAAGGTCGTACAGTGTGTAAATTATGTGCTCAGTAGGTATGTTTTATAGCTTAAGTATATTTTAAAAAAGAGTCAATAACAATTTAACCTATGGTTATTATCTAGTCTGTGGTACTATTATAATCATTTGGTATATTTCTTTTGCAAATAGGGTCGTTTTTAAGAGTGCATCATAAGCTATCCCAAAAAGTATAAATAATTGATTCTTGATCTAATTGTTATCGCAAAACTATCTCTTGAAACAAAACGTCTTAAAACCTATACTAAGTGATGAGTAACGAGATGAAAGAATTAAGGTTAGTCTTGTAAAAGCTCATTTAGTGTCCATTAAGGTGGTATTGACAATAAATTTATGCTTCCTGTCTATCTTGAGCGGGGTCTTGGGCCCATGTTCCTATTTGAAGTAGCTATTGCCGTGCT
>CAYTBU010000129.1:0-651 GCA_964436105.1 uncultured Rickettsiaceae bacterium
GGTTAAAAGTAAAGAATTTGACTATCCCCTCGCTTTATATACAGGAACGGGTAGAATGCGAAATAAACCCGATTTTGGGTATACCACAGGTAGGGTTAGGGCTGGAGAAGTTGAAAGAGGTATTGGAGGTATAAGACCTAATAAGGTTGCTAAAAGAGCAAAAGATAATGCAGAGAAGCCATTTTTAAAGTTTATGGTTAAGCATTTTAATAATATTGATAAAATACAAATAAGAAAATGATAGGGTCTAAAATATTAAACAAACTACTAACAGATATAGCTACACTACAATATAGCGGTGGCGGGGTTATATTTAACAATGTAAAGTCTTTTTATGCTAAAGGAACTCAAAGAGCCTTGGATTGTTTAATTATTCCTGAGTCAACACCTGAGAATGTAACAGGGCAATCAGCAGGCAATACACAGACTACTAGAATATATACATTTAGGGCTATATTTTATGAGCAATTAGAGTCTGCGGATACTGATAACGAGGGCGCTATTAAGTATCAGAGACTACTAAATGCACAAGATTCGTTGTTAAATTATCTGCAAAAAGAGCCATCAAATTTAAATAGCTGGGGGCAAAGTGAGGGACTTAGTATATTTAAGATTAGAGTAGAGAACCCTTATTTTGATAGTCAGGAATCA
>CAYTBU010000129.1:707-1836 GCA_964436105.1 uncultured Rickettsiaceae bacterium
GATATACTTAAACGTAGTACCACAATTATTATAGTTATTAATTTAAATTTATGACAAACGGAATAGGAAGGGTTAGAACAATGGGTATTGCACCACAAGCTGTATTTGATACACCAGCTCCAACTGCAACTTTTGTTTTACCTTTAATAAATGCCCCACAAATAAATGCAGTTGTGAATAAGGCGGTAAATAATTCTGCATTAGGAAGTGCGTATCAAGTGAATGATGTTTTAACTACAACTAGAATGTCTAATGTACCTTTGGAGTTTAAAGTAGATGAGGATTTTTTGCCTTTATAGACATACACTAAGTTATACAAATAACACTAATTGCTGGTATACATTATTTTTACAGGACGATAATTTAGAAGATTATAGAATTGATAATGTGTTATTAGATAATATTGACATTACTTTTGATAATGACTTTGTAAGAGTAAATGCTTCAGCAGTAGGAAATTATCCTGTACCAACAACGGTAACAAATACCGTAGTACAGCCTAAAGATTTTGTGGGTAGAATGGCTAGTTATCTTGATGATGATGTACCTGGAACTGTTACAGCTTCAACAGTATTGGGATTAACAGCTAGTTTGGATTTTGGATTAAACGGGGATGATAGTAAATTCGGGTTAGGAAATGATGACCTTGCTGTTTTAAGACTTACATCTGATAAATTTATGTTCAATGTAATGCAACTAAAAGGCAACACAGATAGGTATTTAGAGAATGAAAACAATACAATGAAACAGGTAAGAATTAAAGCTGAAACAACAGATAGATATGTTGCTTCAACTACAGTTACAAGACCATTAATACAGTTTGATGTGCCTAGGGCTAAGATTGAAAATTACACTGAAGAGCCTAATTTAGATGATTTGACTAGAGAGAACTTTGACTTAACAGCATTAAATTATGTTGGAGTGAGTGGAGTGCCAATGAGTATTACGGTTTTGAATGCAAAAGCTGGTTATTAAACTTTAGTTATTAAACTTTAGTGATTAGACTTTAGTTATTAGACGTTAGTCATTAGACATTAGTTATTAGACGTTAGTCATTAGACATTAGTTATTAACAAAAGAATATGTTTTTTAAAGATAGGTACTCTCTTAAAGAGTTTGGAGAAGAGTT
>CAYTBU010000130.1:0-1826 GCA_964436105.1 uncultured Rickettsiaceae bacterium
TACAAAATTATTATTGAACTACTTCCCAGTCTTTCGCATTAATGACAGGTGAAAACTTAATTGTTTTTATGTAGTTAATGACCCTCACTGGTTAGATGCAACTTGAGTTCCTGCATCTTAGAAGGAAGAATCCACTTAAGTGTGGCATGGCTAAAATTCTCTTTTTTTTTAAGAGAGCCTGACGGGTTAAGGGTTCCCGGTCTGCTATAAGCAGAGTAAAAAAACTATTCTTCAGCATAGAAGTAGTACTCAATAATGATTTTAGACATAGACTCATTAGCGACTAAAACGCTTCTCTACCGGTTATTCCAAAGCATTAGGTTCGGCCATGCTTACAGGGAAAAATATGTTTAAAGAATAAAACAATAAAACGAACTGTTTCCGTCACTGTTCCAAACTTCTATTTACTAATAACTTTAAACTACCTAAAATTACGCTTTAGTTTCTTTTTATCAGATTCAACTAATGCTGTGTTTTCATCGTCTAATGCAATGTCCCCATAGTGTTCATCACATATTCTTAAGTGCTTTAATAAGTTTAACTCTTTAATGCCCATCATCTCTTGCAAATATTTTAGGTCGTCTGCAAAATTAGTATGGTTATCAGTCTTGTAACTCATAAGTCACTCCCGATGCGATTCGCCTAAGATTTTCTCTGCAAAAAAAAGGGCAGCTCTAAACACAAAAGTGCTAAACGTTAGCTCTTTCTTTGCTGCAGCTCGTTCGATAAAAGCTAGATCTCTATCAGAGCATCTAAACCATCCCTGGTTCTTTCTTGCATGAACGCCTGCCCGAGGCCTTCCGGCCCCAAGCTTGTTTTGACGTTTTTTTGGTGTGGGTAAACTTTCAGACATAGGCTTTAAACTTTCATAATTGACTTGTTATCGATTTAAATATAGCCTTGGTTTTATTATTTAGATCGTTTATAGGTCAATATTGAGCAAATTAGATAAATCACAAAAGCAATCCCGTAGACTACTGCAACTTTTTGTTCTGGTATCATGATTCACCTCGCTTCTTCTCTAACCAAAGATCAACTTTTTTATATGATCCATGACAGCCACTTGGAATATTGTTGTAAATATAAATTGCAATCTCATATATATCAGCTCTGTTTTGTTCATCCGCTCTAGCTAATGCGCCCATTAAATCATTTGCGAGTACAGCTGTTACAAAACCGCCCGGCTCAAAACCGTACTTGACATAATTATCTATCGTTTCTTGTGTTGTTTGTTTCATATTTCCCCCTTTGCTTTTTTGATTGCTTGCTTTAAGCTCTTGAACGGCACATCTATAGCAATTAATTTTTTGCTTGGAGTTAAACATTTATTTTCGATCATTAACAAAATATCTTCACACGCTTCTAAAAGAAGCGGGGCCGCGGCTATTAATTTGGCATTTGGACTGTTTATATCAAAATCAACTAATCTCAATCCCAGCGGCCCTTCTTGCCAGTTTTCTGGGATTGCTGGACAAGTCTTGAGATCACTTGCTTTTAAGATTATTTTTTGTGCGCCGATATTTTGTAATAAAAACCAGCTTTCATTGTCTTTTATCCAAGCCCACGGCCCGGGTGTGTGTTTTGTTTTCATATTTTCACCTCGATTATTTTAAAACTATCCGCTGTTAATGTTTTATCCATAAAATATGATTTGCGAACATAGTCCGGAATAACATTGTTTAGATGATTTTCCGCTCGTTCTTTTGATTCAAAAATACCATGTACTGCCAGTTCATTGTTTTTCTCTACAATTTTGTATGTTATGATTTTCATTTTTGTTCCCCTAGTTTAGTTGCTCACTATCGAGCTATGAGCATACAATATCA
>CAYTBU010000131.1:0-1437 GCA_964436105.1 uncultured Rickettsiaceae bacterium
TACATATACTATCATCTAATTTATGATATATATAACCAATATCGTAATAATATTCCTTATCTTTTTCACTTAATTTTTTATATATTTTTACTAATTTTTCAAGTATAGTTTTTTCTATATATTTATTACTAAACTCGATATCTAGTGTCTTTTTATATTGCTTTCTTGCTGCCTGAACCGCTTCTTTTGCCTTTGGCAGATATCCTGAAATTACAATCATTGCATCTTCTTCGGTTGCTAATTCTCCTCTGCTCATTTGCTCACTGATGCTTGGAGTGGCTAATCTTTTGGCTAGAGCGCTTGCGATATTATCTTCATTGAAATTTGTAGCATCTTTAAGGAATTTGGTTCTCTCTTCTGGTGTTAAGGTTGATGGCTCACCATTCATTCCAACGCGTTCAATATACTCAGCGATTTTGTCTAAACGCTCGTAATGGTCTTTAAGTAGAGTGACGGCTTTTCTAGACGCAACCACCGTGTCTTCAGATTCGTTATATTGCGCTATTTTTAATACTCTGCCTCCATTATGAGCGACAGCATCAACATCTGCCCCAGCTTCAAGCAACAATGGTATAACTTTTATAGCTTTTCGATGTGCCGCATACATTAAAGGTGTTGTTCCACTAACATCAAGGACAGCATTAACATCTGCACCACCCTTGATCAAAGCTTTTACTCGATTTTCAACCACTTCGGTAAAGTCATATAGTTTTCCCGTATTGTCGCTCCATGGTTCGAAATATCGCTCTATAATTTGCATCAAAGGCGTCTGGCCTCGTCCATCTCTAATCTCAGGATTAGCGCCGGCTGCGGCCATAGTCTCAATAGCTTTAGGGTGAGATGTATAAGCTTTAGATTTGTGATCATCATCACAATATTGAAGTAAGAGTTTTGTAATTTCTTTATTACCTGAGTTTGCTGCATATACTAATAATGGCGTTTTCTCCTCCTCATTTATATTTAACGTGCCGATATGGGGATTAGCTCCGGCTTTAAGTAAAATTTCTACTATTTCCTTATTCTCTTTTTTTACAGCAACGCCTAAAGCTGAGCTGGAGAAAACACTATTAACATTTAAATCAGCACCTTGTTTTATGAGTTCTTCGACTGTTTCTGTCTGGCCTGCGTATGTCGCTATCAGTAAAGGCGTATATTGATATAGACTTTTATCCTTATAATTAACATCTGCGCCGGCTTCTATTAGTCCTATGACGTTCTTAATTGTGCCTCTTTCGACTGCGTACATTAAACCATCATTTAAATCCTGTTGCTCTTCCTTTGTTAACCCTGTTCTTACATCACTATATTTTCCCATCTCGTTCTCCGTCTCAAAAGTTGTATGATCACCCACATCATTAGGTTCTTCAACTCCGGATTGTAAATCTTCCCCTTCATTAAATAAAGATAATAAACCTTCACTAGCCCTCATTACACTCA
>CAYTBU010000131.1:1447-1810 GCA_964436105.1 uncultured Rickettsiaceae bacterium
ACTCATTTTTTTTTTTTTTTTTGATACCATAATGATGTATTTTGGCCGCAAAAATGTACAAAAGACTATAGTGCGGTGAATTTTATTAGATTAGCTTTAGGGGTATCTATAATTAGGTCTTGTTGTATAGATCCCGCTCAGGATTCAAAAAAGTAAATTTATAACTGGATCACGACGGAGCTAAAGCTCCTCGTGATGACGATGAGGCGGTTAAAGCTATCACAATCCAAGTAATAATCTCTCAGGATTTTCCATCGCTTCTTTGACTTTGACTAGGAAGGTAACCGCTTCTTTGCCATCGATGATGCGGTGGTCGTAGGAAAGGGCGATATACATCATTGGGCGGATTTCTACTTTGCCATT
>CAYTBU010000132.1:0-1750 GCA_964436105.1 uncultured Rickettsiaceae bacterium
ATCATTGACACAGATGCCCGTATGCTTAAAAAGATCAAATTGACGGTGAGTGTTTGAGCCCCCCCCTCACATTTTCTAAAATAACGCTAAAGATTTAAGAAAGGCAGGAGGTAAATAGTGGCAAAATATTTAAACAAAGACAAGTTCTGTGGTAATAAGCCGTTGTTGAAATATCCTAATTCATCTTACCCGGACAGACTAGAACTAGAATATAATGAATTTGAAGAGCCCAAAGAATTTGATCTATATGAAGCTATACGTGGCAATAAAATAGAGCTTGGTGACAGAAAAATAATATTTGGTGTTAAAGCTAAAGAAGAAGAGCTCACGAAATATGATTTTTTAGACTCTCCGGCTTCAACATTAGTTGTTCATCAAAAAGTGCTTGATAGGTTAAATGAGTTATGTCCAGATGATATTCAAGCCTTACCGACTACGATAAAAAATTGTGCATTAGCAAGTGACCCTTTTGAAAACAAAGATTTTTGGTTGATAAATATTCTTAATATAGTAGACGCAATAGATCAAGAAAAGTCAGAAGCATATTGGAATGAATATTTGCATTCTTTGAAGTTTAAAAAGAAAATGTACTTAAAGGATGTAAGCTGTTTAGGTGTGCATATGCTGGCAAGAGTGATGCATTTTAAGCCGCGTATCATTTTTCACCCATTGCTTGCCAAACATTTTATTAAGAGTAAGGGTATACAGTTTTTAACGGACGAAGAGACTCTAAGGTAACAAAAAAAGCTTGCGTATTAGTAATGTGAATATGATCTTGATGGTTGTTGATAATGGCGTAATAGTCGCTACTATCATTGACACATATGCCCGTATGCTTAAAAAAATCAAATTGACGGTGAGTGTTTAAAAGATTACCTTACTTTGCACAATTTTTTCTAATTTTAATACGGCGTTGACTATAATATCCCACTGCTTATCGTCAAACTTGGTTTTATTATTAAACAATAAGCTAGAATATTCATCTTCTAAAATACCCCAAGTACTTAAGAAGTCATTCTCCCAATTTTGGTCATTAATATTATCTTCTAATAAATTAAATAATGACTCTAGATCATCTATTAATCGCCTGATACGAATTTTTTCATTTTTAAAATCTTGTAATCTAGACAACATGTCATAAAGTAGCTTATTATTAATTTGTTTCATTGGTTATTTTCCAAATCTTACCGTTATTATTTTGTTCTTCTCCATATGTCATACCCGCGAAGGCGGGTATCCATTTTTTGGTTATCCTAAAGCTTATGTCAGGATCTATTCTGTTTACTGGATTGCCACGTCGCCTGGGGCTCCTCGCAATGACGAGGAGTATACTATCAAAAAATTGAAATCAGAATAGCGAAGCTAATTGGGATAGTGAGGTTATCATCTATACCAATCTGTGGAGAGTAATATTCTACCGCGCTAGCACCAAGAGCAGCAAAGGTTAGCGACCAGAAACTTGTGGGATATGGTACTATAGCGTGCGAAATAACACCAACTAGCACAGCAGACACAAAAAATGCAGCAGCTCCTTCAAAAGATTTACCATGATTGGTTGGCGTGCCCATCTTACTACCAAAAAGCGCAGCGCAAGAATCCGAGATAATCAGCACAAACCATGACGAAATTGCTACACCTTTAGGAAAAATAATAGCTGTAATTAAAAAACCAGCCATCATATAACTCGAGCCACTTAGTTTAAAACTACCACTTTTTTCATGGGGACGCATAATTGAGAGAAAATATTTAT
>CAYTBU010000133.1:0-1741 GCA_964436105.1 uncultured Rickettsiaceae bacterium
TTAAATTACGGGAAAGGGGTGATTATCTAGAACATTTGATTCACGCAACAAGGCCTGGAGTAGGCGCTTATAACAGGGAGGTAAAAAGGAGCTTTGGAACCACATCAGAAGAAATAAGCGCAACCGCGAGTAAGGTAAAATCTTTTGTACAAACTCTAGGATCTGAAGAAGACAAAAAGATACAAAAGATAGGTCATTTAATGTTTGTCACTGAGGTTGAAAGAAATAGAGCAACTGCATTTACATCTGCAATGTTTTTAGATGAAGTAGAAAGAACTGGAGAAGTAGATTTTACTAAGTTTTCAATGCAAATGAAAGGTGCTGTAAATTCTATCCGCAAAGTTCAAGATCAATATAAAACTTCTTTGCCATCTTCTAGGAGGTTTGATGAAGGTCAATTTACAACTACAAGAGCAAGAAGGGATGATGAAATACTAATTAAAGAAGGAGCGTTACTTATTGGTTGGTTAAGTTCTAAAGCAGAAGTTGGTTTATCTGGGAGTCAAGATATTTTAGAATGTGCCACTAAAACATCTAAAATGATTGAGAAAGATGCTCCTTTGCCTACCGATAACTTTGGTTCATTAAGAGATCAAATTATTAATTACACTAAAAGAAGCGATGTTCCTGAAGATTTTGATGGGTTTAAAAATTGGTCTAGAGAGAATAACATTGTTGACACTTTAAAAGAAACAGCGACTAATGGCTTGCAAGATAAAGTTAAAAGTGGTTTAGATGCGCTTGATAGAGAGATACTGTCCACCTGGTATAAAATTGATGCAAGTATATTATATCATAAGACTATGGATAAAGAGTATTCAGGAGAGAGGTCTTTAAGTAGTGAATCAAAAGAAAGTAATGCAAGCAATAGCTCAAATGAAAAACCTCCACGAAAAATAGCTAGGAGTAAATCTGAAAGTAGTATCGTAAAAGCAGATGATATGAGAGATAGGTTTGAGAGAAAGGTCTCATCATCTTTGAGAAGTGGCTCTGCAGAGCTTAAGGATGGCTTAAGGCCAAGAGTTAGGTCTGGATCAAGAGATTCATCTGATAGTTCAAGGTCAAGATAAAATTAATTCATCAGCTATTTGTCCAGCTAGTAGATTTGCATACTCCTCGTGATGAGTCTCGTAATAATATGCATCTGATTTATCTGGTAGGTTAGGTATTTTTTCACAAAAACCAGCAAGACGCGCAATAAAGCCGCTGCAGTGATCAAATTGAGGATTAGGATCTGTAGCTAGTATCCAATGGACAGTTTCATCATTTTCACCAAAAAGATTGAGTTTTTCTAGTGGAAATTCAATATTACGTAATTCATCAATAAAATATTCAGCAGTTTCCCAGCTTTTGTCTTTAGCACAATCGAAGAGGAAGTTTCGTGCTTGTTCAATGACTGTATTTTCTGGCTGACTGCTTATTTTAACAAAAGCATCTTTTGCATTTAGGTAGCATTCTCTTAAAGTTGGCATAAGATAACTCATTCAAATCTTCATCCTGTTGATGTTAACATAAATTAGTGAATTAATCAATGTTTTAATTCAAACTTTATTGATTAAGCAAAATGCTATTTGTAGTAATTGTATTTTTTATTTATCCAGTCTCTTGAAAACGGTCGTTTTTAAGAGTTCGTTATAAGCTATCCCAAAAATGCTAAAATAATTGATTATTGATCTAACTTTTATCGCAAAACTATCTCTTGAAACTAAATGCCTTAAAACCTATACTAAGTGATGAGTAA
>CAYTBU010000134.1:0-1686 GCA_964436105.1 uncultured Rickettsiaceae bacterium
GTTGCTCAATAGCATAAGCGGTAGCAACGGCATCTACTAACATAGCCTGCTGATGTTCGCTAAGTAGAAACCAAAACGGTTGCATATAATGCTCCAGCGCTACCTTGTCTTTAATTTCTTGTAGTGTCATAGTTTTGTTTAAAATAATAGTGGAGGTGGGGAGAGTCGAACTCCCGTCTTGCAAAGTTATTCATCGTGCTTGTTATAGGTTTGTTCGGTTAGTTCATCTTACTACTTTCCGACAAAAGAATGGGGCTGACCGTTAGGTAAGCGAATCCACCACCGCATTTACGAACACGGAAACCTTTTTGAGATATTCTGTTGCCAAGAACCGCTTACGCAGCTAATCTCACTCCGTTCTGCTCAAAGCTGTTACGCTCCGAAGGAACAGGCATAGGTATTACCTTGCCATTTAAAACTGTGACAATAATTTATTAGTCGAGTATTGACATTCGACACCTAAACACGATGCTTCAATTTTGCAATCAATTCCATGCACCCCCTTAAATAAAGAACATCTAAATCTTACGCAAATATAACTCTTAGTTTCAAATAAACAATAGCACCGCAAAATATTTCTTATAAATTTATTTTTTCACTATAACTTGCAGTTTTGAAAAATAGAATTAGGTTTGCGGTCTAAAATAATTTTACCGAGCATTTAGAAAAGATTTTTATTTTTACACCGCGACCCAATTATGAACTTATTTAAAAATATCCCGAACATTCACATTGCCACATTGCCATCCTTGGCTCTGTTGGGTCGCCTTTGTGTTTGCTTCGGGTATTTTTTTTATGGCAGAAAATAAAAGCGGGTTTGTGCTTTATGCCGACCTGATTCACACAGTATCAAAACTTCCTGACGACAAAGCCGGTCAACTATTTAAGCATATCCTCATGTATGTTAATGACCAGAATCCAGTTGCCAGCGACATTATTATTGAAATATCTTTTGAGCCGATTAAGCAACAATTAAAGCGAGATTTAGTCAAGTGGGAAAAGGAGGTTCTTAAAAAGAGCGAAAGCGGAATTTTAGGTAATTTGAAGCGATATGAACCTGACCTATATGAAAAGGTAATTGATAATCAGCTATCTATACATGATGCAAGTGTTATCGCAAAAGGTCGCAAAGCCTCGCACCCCGACAGTCTGCCATCGCCCCCAATCGCAAAACTCGCTGATAATGATAGTGTAACTGTAAAGGATACTGTAAGTGGAATACAATCTCTTATCGGCACAGCCGATGATTACGCTAAAATTGAAAAGACAGGTAAATTAATATCAGAGTTCATAAAAACACATAAGCCAAAATTCATTGCCCCGTATATAGATATGTGGAATCTGTTCTGCGAAAAATACGGGACATCAAAAGTTCAGGCAGATACCGAAACTCGCAAAAAACAAATCAAAGTAAGAACCGGTGAGCCTAATTTTGACTTTACCGAAATACTAAAAAAGGCATCCGAACAGAAATATGCTTTAGAATCATCGTGGTTTAATTTTGACTTCCTGATTAAAAACGACACCAACTACATGAAAGTTCTAGAAGGCAAGTATGTTCAGAAAAATGAATCAGCACAAAATAACCAACCTACTAAAACCTACAAAACCTTAGAATAATGAATGAAATTGAAATAGTTAAAAAATCGCTGATTAGAAGAACTGATTCTGATTTAGGCTATGGTA
>CAYTBU010000135.1:0-1665 GCA_964436105.1 uncultured Rickettsiaceae bacterium
AAGTTTTTACTATATAAGGGTTTAACCGTAAAGAAATCCCCCCACCCGTACAGGATGGGAGGATTTCCGGTATATCTTAATTTTTATTCTATAACGTACTTTGTCAATTTTTATTTTGTATAATTATCTTATATATCAATTTAGTGTTTTAATTTGCGCGCTTAAATTTTTTAAAAAAGATGAATCGCTTTAATTTTCAAATTTACTTAGATTGTTACTTATTCAGTACAGCAGACTTAATGCCAGACTGAGTTCCCATTGCTGCAACCCAAACAGCAAAGCACATAAGCGCAATACTATTAAAGTCAGTAACCTTAGCAATTAATTCAGTAGGAATAGTTACTAAGCAAGAAATAACAAATGCAATAGCCGATTTCCATCTTGATTGAAGCTGATCGGGAATGATGCGCAGAAGAAATGCTACAACGATAGTGACCAGCGTTACATACATTGGATTTACAGCGGGAAGGGTTATAGCGTCCATATTATCTCCTTGGTTTAGAAATAAAACTAACAATTACTTTTTCTTCATCATCTCATAGATAGTAACAAGAATATCCAAAATCTTACCAAGTCTAATTTTGATTTTCATTGCAAACCTCCTTTCTTTATTATGCTTTACTTTCTAGACATACGGTAAATCATACTGATACAAATTAAACTGCTCCATTAATCGTATTAGTTTGTCTCCGTAATGAGGATCAGTAGCATATATTCCGGTTAATGATTTAGCGAAAAGATTCGGATCGTTAAGGTGTTTTCTGCATGACTTATAAGCTTTATTAGTTGATAAATTTCTCATGTAATCAGACACCGATTGCTCGTAGTTATTATAAGCTCTAAATTTAGCATCAATTGTAATAAAAGACTGAGTATTCTTATCAAATTCCTTAGTCTTTTTAATTACAGAGCCCGCAGGGCCAGTGCCCTTATGCCCAAATAAATTATATACACCCATATCAAATCTACCAAAACTCGATTCTAAGCAAGCCTGCGCAATGGCAACGCTAACAGGTATTTTAAACTGAGGAAATAAATTTCTTGATGCAGTTGATATTTGATTTATAAATTCCAGCTTTGTCATATTGCCTGCTTTACTCTAAACTTACGAAGATTGCTCTTGTATGGATGGCCGTTAATTGTTGCAACAAATTGATATTCATACGTTCCAGCAACATCAAGCCTGCTACCATTAAGATTTGATAACTGCGCTCTAGCTTTATTATCATTTAAATCATCAAGAAATGATGCTGCAATCTCAACCGTAGCTGGATCGGCAGATGTATTTGGTTTGTTTAATCTTAATACAAGACTTGATGATTGAGATAAATTAATAGCAGACCCATTCTGGTCGTAGATTAAATCTTCAATTAATGGTTCCGTTCCGGTATATATTACTCTAGTACTAGACATGGATTCATATCCTTTTATTGTAGTAACCATATATGAAATATTGCTAATAGTTATTAATGAATCTACAAAAGTAACAAAAGATGGTCTATGAATAGTAGAGATTGTATCTAAAGTAGGTGGATAAATAAATTTACTCATATTGAATTGAACGTTATTGACAACAGAATATCCATTAACTTCTATTGCGTAAATTATTTGGTTGTGATTTAACCTTGGATTGTTAATAGTACTTGTATTTTCTATCGTAACTGG
>CAYTBU010000136.1:0-1633 GCA_964436105.1 uncultured Rickettsiaceae bacterium
AGAAGATGATAATATAGGAATGAAGTGGGACGCGATAATCTGTGTTGCGCATATTGCAAGACTATATAAAAAATTAGTAGATGAAAAAATACTAAGGTATATGGTAAAACATTATAAGAAAGATGATGCACTTTACGGAGCGATAGATATAGCTTTTGATGATATCGAAATATACTTAAAAATAAAGCGTGCGGACCTTATTAAGAAATATTCTGTTCAGGATTAATGGGGCTAACTGCAAAAGCGGATAATTTCTGCTAAGAATTTGTGCGTCGATGCAATAGTCATTTATATCAATTTATGCTTCATATTGATAAGTTTAATATGACAATTGACAGAGCATTTTTGGTTCTTCACTTTTTTTGTAGCTTTGGCGCCATGTTTGGGCTTAAGGGCCAGGTTATGTAGCAATTCTTTGGTTTCTTTATCTAGATATTGCACTCTTAGCTTGGCAGTGCCCTTTTGTTTAAAATTCAGCAATTTTGCGGCGGATTCTGAAACATCAATTATTCTGCCCTTGCTGAATGGGCCGCGGTCATTGATCATTACTATTATAGCTTTGTTATTAGCTAGATTGGTTACTTTAACCATTGACGGCATGGGCAGAGTACGATGAGCAGCAGTGAGCATATGTTTATTATATAAATCGCCATTAGCAGTTTTTTTGCCATGGAAGCCATGTTTTGAGCCGTACCATGAGCCCATGCCAGTTTCATCATATTTTAAATTTTTACCCGGCTTATAGGTTTCGTCCTTAATCTTATATTCTTCACCAATCTTATAATGACCCTTATAATGATTGTTTCCCCTATCTTCTTTAGAAAGCTTACGATATAGACTGCTATTACTAGAGCAACCAGATAGAAGGGTGAGCGTTATAAATATAAGGTAGAGTTTGTTCATGAAGGATATATTCTATTTTTATTAAAATATACTCATAATTGGTTGATTGTAAAGCTCAAAATATTTTTTTATATTAAGGTTACTTGGGTATTTTTGGCACATATAATAGGGAAAAATTAGTATTTGTGGGTAGTGTATTTATTTGCATTGAAATAGATGTTTTTCTTTAGTATAATCACAAATGTGGATGAGAAATTTTGAAATTGCAAATTATTTTGTATTTTCAATATGATCGTACGAATAACAATATAAATCTTATTAATGGAGTATATCATGGTTAAGAATATAGGACTTGCATTTTGCGCATTAGTTTTAGTGTCAGGATGTTCAAAAAAATCAATGGATTCAGGTTTTGATGCTGCTTTGAACGCAAAGTTTGCAAAAGAAGCTGGTAGCGATAGAGTTTTCTTCGGTTTTGATAAATCTGACGTTACTCACGAAGGTATGTCAGTATTGCACAAACAAGCTGAGTGGTTAAAATCTCATTCTTCGATTAAAGCAACAATCGAAGGTCATTGTGATGAGCGTGGTACTAGAGAGTACAACCTTGCACTTGGCGAAAGAAGAGCTGATGCAGTTAAAAAAGTGCTTATGCATGATGGTATTAACTGTGATAGAATCGAAACCATTTCTTATGGTAAAGAAAGACCAGCAGTTGTTGGCGCTGACAAAGAAGCTTCAGCACAAAATCGTCGTGGTGTTACCATGGTACGTAACTAATACTTTATAA
>CAYTBU010000137.1:0-1608 GCA_964436105.1 uncultured Rickettsiaceae bacterium
TTCAGTAAAATACCAACAGCTTCTGTATTTTTTCTTATGACTGCTAGATGTAAAGCTCCGAATTCTCCCTCTGCCCTTGGAAAGTAGGCTCCTGCTTTTATTAATGGCTCGATGCTATCAGTTTTATCTTGTGCTACTACCTTCATTAAAATTGCGTCACTAACTCTTTTGTCTACGTCAATACAATCCGCCCCCTCCTTAAGTAAGAGGTTGATAGCATCCGTTGTTCCATATTTTATTGCAAGAGTTAAGGCTGTGTCACCATCTTGATTCATGGCATTAACATTTGCTTTAGTAAGTAATAGTTTGATATTGTCTGTGTTACCATTTTCAGTTGCGATCATTAAGGATGTATCACCGAATTTATTGGTAGCATTACGGTCTGCTTTGTATTTAATTAAAGATTTAACGGTTGCTGTGTTACCGGAGCTTGCTGCATAGATTAAAGCTGTGTTGCCATCTTGATTTCGAGCAGCATTCGGATTAGTTCCTTTTTGAAGTAAATCTTCAACAACTTCTATATTAGCGCCTTTTGCCGCATGCAGCAGAGCTATCTCGGCATTTTTTGTAGAGTTTTGAACCAAGGCTGCAACAACATTTTTATCTCCACGCGCTGCTCCTAATGATAATGCGGAATTACCTTTTTGATATTCAGTATAGGGGTCAGCTCCTTTTTTTATTAAAGACTTGATTTTGACTAGTTGCTTCTGTGCTTTAGGGGTTGTCTGAGAGTTGTCTGTGAATTCTATCTCTTTGATGTCTAATGCAGATTTATTATTTGTGTTGTTAATAGAAGAATTTGTTTCTTTTATAATTGAATTATACTTTTTTACTGCATTAAATAATTGCTTATCTCGCCATTCCTGGATTCTTTTCTGTATAAATCTAAACATAGTTTATTAGTTTGTTAGTTTATTTGGAGTGTTATCCTTCACCTTTGATAAGTAAAGTAATATTAGCAAGATCTATAATGTTATAGCTTCGTTTTTTTGTAACCGATGTTTCTTTGCAATCTACTCATTATATATGTAGCGGGTGGTTTGCTTTTTTGTAGAACTATTTTTTTCTTATGATCCAGCAAAAAAATGAAAAAAGTTGAAAATAGTGTTTGACAATGGAGGGGGTGTTACTATATAAACACTCCACGCAGATGAAAACTTCTGCAGCTGTTTGATAAGTGGATAAAAACAAAAACTGAAAAACACCGCGATATAATTAATTAATCTCTAGCGATAGAGATTGGGAAAAAATATCAATCGCGAGTGGATACTAAGACACCAAAAGAAATTTTGGTTGTGTTTAATTGTAGAATTAGTTCTGCATACAGTTAGTGATCTCAAGAATAAAAATAAATAAATTAAGAGCATTTGGTGGATGCCTAGGCGCTAGAAGGCGACGAAAGACGTGATACGCTGCGATAAGCTTCGGGGAGTTGCGAATAAACTTTGATCCGAAGATTTCTGAATGGGGAAACCCACCTGTATATCAGGTATCATGTGATGAATAAATAGTCACATGAAGCGAACCCAGTGAACTGAAATATCTCAGTAGCTGGAGGAAAGGACATCAACAGAGACTCCGTTAGTAGTGACGAGCGAACGCGGACCA
>CAYTBU010000138.1:0-1601 GCA_964436105.1 uncultured Rickettsiaceae bacterium
AGTAGTTTCTGGGAAAATTGAAAAGGAAGATGAATTGGTGCACCTACTTAGAAATTTAGCTCTTCGCGAGCATTTACATTTTGTCCGCATATCTCTGCCTGAAGAACAGATGTATCTTTTTACTATACAACTTCCAGTTATTACAAATGGAAATATTCGGGAAGCTATTTTATTCCAGATAGAAGAGCATATTCCCCTAAAAGTAGGAGACACTACTTTTGATTACGAAATAATTTCACAGAATGAGCAGACTATTTTTATTGAAGTTCTTGCCATCGCAACTTCTACAATAGATAGCTATATATCTGTTTTTAAAAAGTCAGGGCTCGAACCTCTTTCATTTGAACTCGAAGCTCAAGCTATAGCTCGAGCTGTCATACCATATGATGACCCAGGGTCAGTAATGATTGTTGATTTCGGTGAAGCTCGTACTGGAGCTTCTATCGCCCACGATGGCAGAGTGTTTTTTACTACAACTCTTGATATTGGAGGGGTTACTTTGACCAATATGATTGCCAAAAGTTTTTCAATTTCATTTGAAGAAGCAGAGAAAATGAAAATCTCATATGGTATCGGGAACTCTTCTAGCCTCGAGGATATTTTTCCAGCTATTTTAAATGGTATTTCAGTTTTGCGCGATGAACTTAATAGGCATTATATATATTGGAAAACCCACGAAGACGATGGCATTAAACATGAAAAACTCGATCGGATAATCATTTGTGGAGGGGAGGCGAATCTTGCCGGCTTATCTACCTACTTAGAAGCTAGTATGATGATAAAAACTGAAAATGCTAATGTCTGGGTAAATGTTTCTGATATGAAAGTATCAGTGCCAGACATGTCATTTGGCGAATCATTCGGTTATGCGACCGTTATAGGTCTTGCTTTGGGTGACTATGTAAATAAAACACAATCAATGATAAATGTTCTTCCGGAACTAGAAAAGAAATCACTCAGACATGTCTATTGGATGAGACTTATTAGTACTGTTTTTTCTTTTATTGCACTATCTTCTTTAATAGCAATATTGCTCGTATTGCCCTCTTATTTCTTTTCAGTTTCAAAATCCAATATAGCTTCTAGTAGGTTAGAAGCTTTTAATCTCGCTAATCCAGAGATTGAAACAATAGACTTAAATAATTCTATTAATGATATTAATAATAAGTTAACAATTTTGTCAGCGGGGTCCTCTCTTGATGTTGCAAGTGATACTATCCTCGATGACTTAGTACATAATTTACCTAAAGGCATTGCTTTATTTCAGATAGCTTATAACGAAGTATTAACAGGCAAAAATCTTGAGATTCATGGGAAGGCGACAGACCGTACGACTTTACGTAACTTTAAATCAAGCTTAGATAATAATCCTCATGTAGCACAAGCAGACCTGCCAATTTCAGATTTTTTATCACCTAAGAATATTGATTTTACAATTTCAATTAAATTAAAATAATATGTATAAAAACCGCACAACATTCATGCTCATATTATCCATACTTGCTATGGTTATTTCTATTACAACATTAATATTGTTTTTTAAAATTATTGCAAATAAAAATGAGCACACATCAGCACTCTCAAGGAGTCTTGTCGATAAA
>CAYTBU010000139.1:0-1600 GCA_964436105.1 uncultured Rickettsiaceae bacterium
AACGCTAATAATCAAGCTCACATTCTCATTACTTGATACATGATAAGCAATCAGCAATGTAGCTACCGAAAATAAAATTGTTGTTAAAATCTTCGCAAAAAAGTTAATAAATTTATTCATTTTTCTATCTTTCTATAAAAATGGGTTATGAGTGGGTTTTTGTGCGTTTTGAGCGCTTTCCGTGATTTTTGGTACGTCTGCATTAACTACTTCATTTTTTTCGATTGTAGGCGTGTTTGCTGCGGTCGCAAGTGTGAGCGTTCTTGATGATTTTAGCAACTCAATAAATTCAGGTGCATTTTTATCAAATTTACCTGACATCAACGGCAAATAACCGTTATAACATAGCTCCAACAGCTCGCCAGCACGGTATAAAAAATGCTCTCCGGTTCTAAGTTTAGTTAATAGCTCTTTTGGATAACGTGCGACTAATGTTTTTTTAAGTCGTTTTACGCCTGTTGTTTTATCTGCCAATAAAAAGCTCGTCTCAACGTCTGTTGTTTCTTCGTGTGTCTCTCGTGTTCCACAATAGTGTTCTTCAAAAACTTCTAAAACTAAAGGGTCGCGTGTTCCGTACAAGTATTCATAATTATTGTTAGCCATTATCACGCTCAACATTTGCTCGCTTGTTTTGCCGATTGCTTTAGCTTCTAATAATGCCGATGTTTGATAAGCAGTAATTAATTTAAATGATTTCCCTGCACCCTCTGTAAAAATATCAATAAAATCCTGCGTTCCGCCGTACTTCATAAATTCATCAGCTATAACCGTTACAACTCTTTGAATCATCAACTTAGAACGTACATAACGCAATGACGAGATCATAACACTTAGTATTGTGTTGTCGTCTTTCGTTGATGTCTGAATATAGAACACTCCGCCATTATTTAAAATATCTTCATACTTAAAGCCATTTTTTGCGTTAATGCACGGTTTGTTTGCTGCTGTTTTTAATGCCGTTTCTAGTGTTGTCGGCTCTTTAGAATCTGGATTAAAAAACTCTGTAAAATGCGTCGTCATAATGTCATGAAGTGTTAACTCTTCTTTAGCGTTAGAAACAAAGAACGCTATGCGCTGTGCTGTTGCGTCGTCTTTCCCGATATGATGCCCGACCGCCATATCATCAGTTTCACCGAGTTTTGCGAGCTGCATTAAAATCTGCTTTATAAAATCCACGTCTTTGACTTGTAAAATATTAAATTGATATGGTGCGGATAGACTTAATTCAACATAATTGTAAGGTTTTTGGTACTCATCAGCATATTTTTTTAAGATTGGTGGCATAACATCATCACCGCCGCTTTTTGCATCGCACATAACTATCAATTCGTTAAATAATAATAATTGAACTACTATACATTGAATAGCCACATTTTTACCCATTTGACTTTTGCCTGTGCTGTTTCCGTGAGATTTTTTTATTAGTTCGTGATAATTTGAATAAATCGGCTCACCTTTAATTGTTAGCGAGTGAAAAATTAATCCCTCTTCAATTCTAAAAAATTCAACTGGATTATAAGGCTTAGTTTTAATCTTGTCATGCTCGCTAAAAATCTCTTCTGTTGACTTCTCTTTGTCAAGACTTCGCTGAGTGAACTTG
>CAYTBU010000140.1:0-722 GCA_964436105.1 uncultured Rickettsiaceae bacterium
TGGCTTTATATAAAGCTTCAACTTACGCGCCAAATAACATGGGTGGCCTTACTACTGCGATTGTAAATATGATTATCATGATTTTTGGCTATGCTTTCCATTCCACGATCGGGATGGTAGTAAGTAATTATGGCGGACAATTTTCAAGAGATGCTTTTGTCTATGGCATTAGCGTCATTCCTATTGCCCTAGGTATTGGCGCGGCGGGATTATTTGTTTTGAATATTTATGATAGAAAAAACTGATATGGCAACATAAGTGTCTAACCAAAAAATAATGGAATTTAACAGAGATAATTTTTGCTTGAAGGCAGCAAGCGTTGGGAGTGGAAAAGTTGCCATTGTAATCGGCAGCCATAAATATTATCCACAAACATTTTCTGATAATCTAAAAACAAAATTACAGCTTGTTTGTTCTAATACAAGAGGCTTTGTTCCTGATAATAATACATTTACGGAAAACGACTTCACAATTGATAAAATCGTTCAGGATATTGAAGCAGTACGCGTATCTTTGGAGGAAAATAAAGTTATCCTTATTGGACACTCAATTCATGCTTTTATGGCTCTTGAATATGTGCGTATGTTTCCAGACAAGGTAAGCCACATCGTCTTAATTGCTTCAAGTCCTATAGCTAGGCCTAAAATTCACAAGGAAGCAGATCGATATTTTGAGGAATCAGTTTGCCCCGAAAGAAAAGCTAAGTTTACAAAAAATATGCA
>CAYTBU010000140.1:732-1589 GCA_964436105.1 uncultured Rickettsiaceae bacterium
AGTGGCGGACAATCGTTTGTAACGCGTATGCTAGCATTCGGGCCTAGGTTATGGTATGACTACAATTTTGACGCGTCCAAACTTTGGGAAAATGTAGAAGTAAATTCCATGGGTGTCGAAATAATATGGGGCACTATGTTTGCAAACTACGATACCTCCAAGGCGCTAAAAGCAATTGAATGTCCTATATTTCTTGCGCTGGGTCGTTACGATTATTTTAACCCCCCTCATTTATGGGAAGAATATCGTAATTATGCTTCAGATCTTACCATCCGCATTTTTGAAAAAAGCAGTCATACACCTCAATTTGAAGAACCTGAGCATTTTGATGAAGAGCTAATCAAATGGTTGGAGAGAAAAAATAATTAATTTTTTTTGCTATCTTAAATAATCCATAAAATTAAGCTTTATATCAATAGATCTTTTGTATATATTCTAGCATCTAGTATAATGATAAGTTCTTTGTCACCTGGAAGTAAATCTTAAGAGTAACAAAGCAATACGGAAAAAAGCATCGTCATAGCGAGCGGGGCGCCCGCTATCCAGAAAAAATTTAAAACTGGATAATTACGCTTCGCTCATTATGACGGCAAATGTATTGCCTCGTCCGCCTTTTATAGCCTCCGAGTAGGTAACAGAGATATAGATACAAAAACCACAAAAGAGAACAATATGATAACGCAAGAAGAAGTAAAAAAAGTAGCAAAACTTGCTCGGCTTAAGTTAGCTGACGCTGAAGTAACGGGCTATACTAGTCAACTTGGTAATATCATGGAAATGATTGATGATATGCTCGAAGTAGATTGCGAGGGCGTAGAGCCAATGCGTTCAGTTTGCGAAATGAGCCCGCATTTACG
>CAYTBU010000141.1:0-1583 GCA_964436105.1 uncultured Rickettsiaceae bacterium
AAACGTGTAACTATCATATTAACCTTGTAGAAAATCTAATATATGAGGAAATTTAGTAATTATATACCAGTAAATTAGCGTAAGAACAATAGATATGAGGAAGGTGATTAGTAATTTTAGTTCCATTCTTGGTTTTATTGGCGCGCTATCGGCGTGACCATTTTTAGTTTCTTTTGGTATCGAGATGCCAATGGGTAACGCGATAAAAATCGTAAAAACCCAACACACCGTAAAAACTAATAAGAAGGTCATAATGTTCATAATATTCTTACCTTGTTCAATCATAATATTACGATTTCGTTAACATAATAAAATAAAAATTCTATATATCGCAGCAAATTAATCATTTATTAATTAATCAGCGCTATAAAAGCCACCAAACTGTATTAAAGATGACTAGAAATAAATTTTTTTTATATATATTACAGGAGTAAGTTTATGCATAATGGTAATAAATTGCAAGCACCTTTTGAGCGTTTAAAAAAATATGATTTATCTCCTGATATAGCTTTACGTAAAGCTATTATTATGCAAGCAATTTTTGATGCAACTAGCGCTTCTAAGGACCGTAAAGCAATAAAGGCAAAATATGAAGCACAAACGTGGCTTCTTAGTGGCTGTGATGATTTTAAACAAATCTGCTTTGAAGCGGATCTTTGTCCAAAGCTAGTGATGCAAATTGCTAAAGAAGAGATAATGCTCAGTGCTAAAAGGAGCGAGATTAAAAACTCTGGAAAGAATGTTTACACGACTAAAAGAAAAGAATATAGTGAGATTAAGTGCGCTTTGCTATAGCGTCATTGCGAGGAGGCCATAGGGCCGACGTAGTAATCCAGTCTTTGTATTTTTCTGGATAGCAACGCTTACGCTCGCTATGACGATCATCAATCTACCAATGCAAAGCCTAATAATATATAAAAAAATAGGAACTATATGATTTTCTCTCCCTCCGCCGACCAAAAACATTATCCATTTTCATTACCTTCGCTGCCTTTTAGTAAGGATGTATTTATTCCGCATCTAACGCCTGAGAATTTTGAATATCATCATGAAAAACATCATAATGCTTATGTAGTTAATTTAAATAATTTACTAGAACATAAAACTGCCTTGCATTCCAAAACTTTGGAACAGATTATTGAAATTTCTAGTAAAGATGCTTCGATGGTTGGAATCTTTAATAATGCAGCGCAAATTTGGAATCATACATTCTATTGGCACTCAATGAAGCCATTCGGTGGTGGTAAGCCAAGTGGTAAGTTGCTGGATAAAATCATAGAAGATTTTGGTAGTTTTGAAAAATTTTCTGATGCTTTTAAACAAGCTGGCGCTACTCAATTTGGTAGTGGTTGGGTTTGGCTGGTGATGGATGCTAGTAAAAAATTAAAAATCGTAAAAACTTCTAATGCTGAAACACCGATGACAAAAGGACTGAAGCCTTTAATTACTTGTGATGTTTGGGAGCATGCATATTATATCAATTTCCGTAATCGCCGCCCGGATTATCTTGCGATATTCCTAAGCCATTTAGTAAATTGGGACTTCGCTAACGAGAATTTCGCTAGGGGTTAGTGTTATTAGGA
>CAYTBU010000142.1:0-1579 GCA_964436105.1 uncultured Rickettsiaceae bacterium
CATGGCGAGGAGGTCAAAGGGCCGACGTAGCCATCCAGTTAATTTACTTATAACTCATAGCTCAGGTGGGCTATAAAGATAAACATTTCGACTATCTTCTTTATAAGGAAATAAGCTGGATCATTACGGCGCAAATACGCGCCTCGCCACGACGAAGGCGCTAAAAACTCTGACTTTTATGAATTACAATAAGCAAAAGTCTTGACTTTTATAAAATACGCTACATAATAGACTCTATGATTAGAGCACAAAAAAAAATAATATTAGAAGATCTTGATAAGAAAATTGTATTGCTTGTTGGCCCCAGACAATCAGGCAAAACATGGCTTGCAAAGGATGTTGCTAAATCTTTTAAAAAGAGCTTATACCTTAATTATGATCAAATAAATGACAGAAAAATCATTAAAGAACAATCTTTGTTAGAAAACATAGATTTACTTATCTTAGATGAACTCCATAAAATGCCAGATTTGAAAAACTATCTCATAGGCCTGTTTGATACTAAACCTCAGTCGTTAAGGTTATTGGTCACAGGTAGTGCTAGGTTAGATGTTTATGATAAGTTAGGAGATTCTCTTGCGGGTAGGTATTTTAGACATCGGCTACTACCTATTTCTTTATCTGAGATAGAACAAAGTAATATTCCAATAGATATAGATAAATTATTAGAAAGAGGGGGGTTTCCAGAGCCTTATTTAGCCAATAGTAATAAACAGGCAGCCAGGTGGCGTATGCAATATATTAATAGCTTACTAAGCACAGATGTTTTTGAAATTGAAACAATACACAATATGAAAGCGATGCGTTTAGTATTTGAATTGTTAAGAACGCGTGTTGGGTCGCCAGTTTCTTTTCAATCTCTTGCAGAGGATGCAGCTATATCTCCAGCTACAGTTAAAAAGTATATTCAAATATTGGAGGCGTTATTCATTGTTTTTGTAGTAACCCCTTATTCTAAAAATATTGCAAGAAGCTTACTGAAAGAACCTAAGATATACTTTTTTGATTGCGGTTTAGTAACAGGAGATAATGGAGCACAATTTGAGAATTTAGTAGCAGTAAGTCTACTTAAACATGTGTATGGTAAGGTTGATATTGAAGCTGAAGATTATAACTTACAATATCTAAGAACAAAAGATGGTCAAGAAGTTGATTTTGTATTAGTGAAAGATGAAAAAATAGAAACAATGATTGAAGCTAAGTTGACCGACGCTTCAATTAGTAAATCGCTGTTAAAATTTCATGAAAAATACAATCATTTTTCCATACAATTAGTTAAATCTATGCAGAATGAATATAAAGCGCATGGAATAAAGATTTTAAAGGCGGATAATTTTCTATCGCAACTTTTTTTATAGTTTCAATAATTACTGACTATAACGCGAAGTAATAATTCTATAAATTGGATTACAGCGGAAAAACACCGTCATAGCGAACGTCAGCGTGGTTATAAATAAAAAATGAATATAAAACTGGATCATTACGGCGCGAATACGCGCCTCGCGGGTGACGAATGGGGTAACAAATCCGCCACCTTCAATTCTTAGAACCCAAAGAGACCTAGTATTTTAGAGAAAAA
>CAYTBU010000143.1:0-1576 GCA_964436105.1 uncultured Rickettsiaceae bacterium
AGAAACTTGGTAGGCATTTATCATTGTTTACACACTTTTCTTTACTAAGTTTTTTGACTCAAAAAGAGGGGTTATTTAACCGTTTTAGTATCATTTCTGAATAGTTAAGAAACCCCTCGTTTTCTTTACTCTATATTGTACTAAATGGGTGTAACTCTCGCTTAGCTTTTATATAGGCTTCGTGGGCTTCTTCGGGCGTGCAAAAAACACCAAGATGCCTTTGTTTGTTATCTACCGTTATTGATGCACCATATTTATTTAATTTTTTATTAAATGCTACACCCAAAAAACCCGTCTTATTTGAACAATGTGCCCTCGTTTGATTATGCACATTTTTTTGATAGTCTGCTTCTCTTAGGTTATCAATTCTATTATCTGAACGAACACCGTTTTTATGGTCAATAAATTCAGTAGGCATATACCCATAAACATATAACCACGCTAAACGATGGGCTTGATATTGAGTGCCATTAATGTTCATTGCCAAATACCCTTTTACTGTCGGGCTTCCAGCAACACTACCAATCTTTACTTTATTGTTTGCAGCAGATAACTTTCTTATAAAAATACCTGTCTGTGGGTCGTAGTGCAGATTTTCTTTTAATTCTGATTGTGATAATGTGTTTAGTTTTCTTAATTTTGTGGACTTCATTATTTAATCGTAGTTTAAGTGATGAAATAGGCATAATTAGGTAGTTCCAAGTACCTTTTTATGCCGTTTTTTAATATACAAAGCTACTCAATAATCTATTGATTATCAAATATTTATGCCATTAATTAGTAACTGTATTGAATAAATTATTTAGGTTATTCCCGTCAGCTTCTTTAATTGACCCTGCGACCTCATTTATTTTTCCTTTAAGCACTTCTCGTTGTTGCATATATGTCATTCCTATCATATCGGGTCTTGTTTCCTGTAATTCGTCCATGATGCTATCAAAGTTTTCCCACAAAACTTTCATTTCGTCGTCGTAAGCCCTTGACTGAATAATTAACATGACCTCCTGCGGTGTTTTATCGCTGAATGGCTTATGCTTCTGTTTAAGTAAAACCCATGATGTATTTTCCGAGTCGTCGGGGTTTTGTTTCTCTATGATTTTAGTTAAAATCTTTTCCGTTACGTCGTAAGGGAGTCCTGCAATTGTCGCTTTTTGGTATTCACCTATCAGTTCATCAAGTGTCGAGAATCTAAAGTCTTTAGGGAAATTCAGTTTTATATTTATGTCATTTGAGCCAAAAAGCAAAACACTTTGATATTTTGCGACAAGACTATACATTTTCTCGATATGTTCAGCATCAGAACGCAAGGACATATACAATTTTTGAAAATCAATATTTGTCTTTGTGGCTGTCTCTGTTACACCGTTTTGAGGGGTTGCGCCTGTGCCTCTATTTGTTACACTCGTGTTTACTGTTGCCGCAGCAAAGATATTAGTTTCAAGTACCACATCAGAAAGCCGTGTTAATGTGTTTGCTATCTGCACCTCTAAAAACTTAGGTGCAAACTCGTCCATAGTTGCGTAATAAATCATCTTAGATAAGTCGGGAACATCGGCAGGCGTAGCGTTTTTAGGTA
>CAYTBU010000144.1:0-1556 GCA_964436105.1 uncultured Rickettsiaceae bacterium
CTGATACTGTCTTAAGAGTAAAGCATTCAATATTCTCATAGATCCATGATTCATGCATCAACACCAAAAAGACCGACTTTACTAGGGGCATTTGCTTTTTGACAAACGCAAGGATATAGTGTAACATACTTAATATAAATTAATATAATTGTGGCGATACTATGACTAAACGTAAACTCGAAGAGATAATGCCTTCATCATTAAGTGCAAAAAAACATGCTTCGATCTTAATACTTTAGTTTATGAAGCAATTCGTGAGATGTCCAATCCTGATGAAATAGAAGCTAAAACTAATGAGGTTATAGCCCCTTTAGCCTAGTCAGTTCAAGGTCTTTCTTGATGCTTTTGCTGGTCATATGAAAGAAATCAATGATAGGCAGATGCAAGCGGGAAGTCATTGTAGAGAGATCTTGGATGAAATATTTGAGGAAACGTGGCGGGTAGCAGAGATTAATATGAGCGATCAAAATGATGAAGTGCATTTATTTGGCGCCGATGAAGGGGGCTTTTGCATAATTTCATAATAGATCTCAATCAACCAAGCTCTCAAGAGTGGATGATAATGAAGCAAGTTATCATTCTGGTCCAGGCCCGAATAAATAAGCCAACAATGCACCACTAAGCTTAAGCCATATACTTCAGGTGACTACGCTTCTTCTTACACAAAGTATAGGACAGACTCTTTTTTAATAGATCGCGCAATATAATTTTAGGATTTAATAGGCCCTTCGTTCTTCCCGGAATATATCATGCGCAGGCTAGTATCCATCGTCAGGACTATGGTTTATTATGGGATTACCGGCCGACAGAGCCCTTAAACTGCATCATTTATATTCTCTACTTCGCCAGCTAATGAGCATTGGCCTTCAGCATTAATAATTTCTAGAGGTGGCATATTATCTGAGTTATCTTCTTGTCTTTCTTCTTGCACAGGCTCAGTTACATTAGCAGATATTTGTAACAATTCTGCTGTATTCTTATTAGCTAACTCTTCAATAGAGCTCATTACTGCCTTTTCTAATCTTGTAATATCGTATATGCTCAAATACTCACCAATCATTTTTTGAATCACATCTTGTGGTAATCGATCTAACATATAGTTTTTGTTTTTTGGTGTGTTTTTTGCTTTTTGATGCGTTCGCAACATCGGATTTTGAGTATAATATCCATGCACTTGATCAGCTAGGCCCTCTAATATACTACATTTATTTTCCTCAAGCAAACTCAATCCTTCATTCACAGCCTCTGTAAAGTCAGCCTTTATTTGATGGATCTTGCTTTCAATATCTCTGTCGGGGTAAGGGAAAGGTAAATCTTTTATCTGCATCAAAGCATTATTACCTTCATTATCCCTAATATCTGGGTCTGCTCCCCAAGAAACTAACAACTTGACTGTTTCCACCTCACACTCATCCATCTCTAATGCAGCAACCATTAAAGCGGTTCGCCCTTGATTATCTTGCGCATTAATAAGATCCTGACTTTTGTCTATTAGTAGTTCTAGCACATCTTCATTATAATCTCTGCTAGCAAACATTAAATAGGTTCTCCCATCA
>CAYTBU010000145.1:0-1508 GCA_964436105.1 uncultured Rickettsiaceae bacterium
AAAACCAATTTATTGTGAAGGCATACGTCTACCAGCTAGTTACAACAACTTTTATATAGCCAATGAAGTAGTCATTGTTCCGACCTTTCAGGATATTCTGGATGAAAAAGCTATTAGTATTTTTGAAAAGATTTTTCCTAACAGGAGGATTATCGCAATGGACTCTTTAGATCTCTTATGGGGCTATGGCTCATTTCACTGCATAACCCGACAACAGCCGCTGTAGCAAGTTTGAGAAGATGCTATTATATTACAACTGATGTGGATAATTTTTGCCCTCGGGTCTTCCATATCCTTTTCAATAGTCCATTTATTGGACTCTTATTGTGTTGGATCTCTGTATAATAAACCTTATATTGGAATTATTGTTAGTGCCCTCGTATCGAGTTTGCCATTCGCAGCAATACCATTTTTGCATTTTGAGATCGTTAGGGATTTATTTAACTCCAAGATAGTACTGCTCGGTATTCTGTCTGGCATACTTATTCAGGCGAGTCAATTATTATACTTTCAGTCGCTGAAATACTCCGAGGCGGGAATAATTGCTGCATATTGGAATATGGTGCCGGTCCTATTATCAATATTCTCCTTCACTATTTTCGGAGTGTTTTTCTCGGTAAAGCAGTATTCGGGCCTTATATTTGTTATCTGCGCGTCTATTGGAATTTGCCGTATGGATTCCAATATGCGGTCACGATGGAATTCATTCTTATTAATGCTTAACGCATCCCTCTTACAGGTAGTTGCGTATTTTTCCCAATCAAATTTATATTTAACGGCTTCATTTGTGACAGGGTTTTTTTCTATAAATCTTGGCTTCTTCTTATTTGGGATATGTATGCTTTTCATACGGAAATTTAGGCAGGAATTCATGGCAAATTGGCCAATTTTGCGTGGCTCTCTGTGGCTACTTCTGTTAACCGAAATTTTCAATTTATTATCAATTGCCTTGAGAGAAAAGGCTATTCAAAGCCAACAAGTAGCACTTGTAGCCGGAATTCTGGCAACAATTCCAATTTTTACATTTATATTTGGAGTACTTTATTCTTTTATATTTCCTAGATCAAAATATTTAGTGGTTAATCACTATTTCAAGACTAAATTGGCTCTTTCAAGTTTTGCAGCCGTAGGCATTTATTTGATTAGTTAAATATTGTTTTAAACTACAAAAAGATGTATAATATCTAGATTTATGACCATTTCAAGAAAACAATATTATCGCGCAAATAATTTTAGCACTGCATTACTGATCATCTCAGCGATGGTCTGCATTATAGCTATATTTCTAATTTTTAATCAAACTAAGCAAATTCTGACTAACAGGCTGCAACAGAGATTAGTGGCCATTGCGTCAACCGCTTCTGTTGGTTTTGATACGGATGTAATAGAATCAATTATAGCACCTATAGACTTAGAAAAATCTGAAGTTAAAAAGGTAATTAGTCATTTAAAAGCTATCCGAGATAATAATTCTGACGTTAGATACGCGTACATCTTCGTCAGATCTA
>CAYTBU010000146.1:0-1503 GCA_964436105.1 uncultured Rickettsiaceae bacterium
ATAGAAAAGCATACTGGGGTAAGACCTGTAGATATTACCAGAGGTAAAGGGATCCAATATGTATATCTTGAAGAGTCCATACTGGCTGGCAACGTTAGTGACTGTGGACCTATGTTAGTTCAATTGTTATATGAATTGAAGACTCACGGTAAAATTATAACCACAATCTCTAGCTTACATCAATCAGTAACACTAGGCCAAAAACTGAGGCAAGAACAAAAGCAAGAGCTACTTACGCATGCAAATTTGGACAGCAAAATATCTGCTACCGACACGCATCCAATTTCTGATATAATACAACAAGGTTCTGATGTAGTAAATTGCACTGGATTAGATAATTGTGCAAAATTGCACGATGATACTATTTAGTTATATACAAAAACATTAACTCTTACATTAACATTAAGCTTGCTTGGTTTTATTTTTTGGGGGGATTACCCTATGTTAATGTTGAATCTTTACTGCATTTGTTAGAATGCAATAAAAATTATATAACAGCTAAATTAGGTAGATTTTCAAACAGACATCCGCATAATAAATAGTTGATGCTAAATATCAGCCGATACGCCAGCACATTCAACTTCTGAAGGCAAAGAATCAAATCCAATGATCACCTCACTTAGTGTATTACTTAATATCGTATTATTATCAGTTTTACTATCTTCAGAAGGTGCTTTAGAATTAGCATCTTGTCTCATATCTGATGTCACCGCCCCTAAAGCAACGCTTTCATTACTTAGTACCATCGTTTCTTCAATTACAAGACACTCTGGAATGAACGGAGAAAGCAATGTTTTCTGTTGAATAAACTGCTGCAATTGTTCTGGTGTATAATCTTCATCATCAGACAGATAACCATCAGCAGTAGAGCGAATATTCTTACTTAGTCTAAGATTACTTACAATCTCATGATATCGCTCATTTTCACCAATGGATTTTAAAAACACCGGATCGCCAGCATCATCAAAATAACAACTATGAGTACCTCGAAACCCTATTTTCTTGGTTAAGGACGCTGCCACAAAGCATTCAGCGCAACAAAGTAAAGAAGAACCAAAATAATCTGTGCTCTTATGTATTTCTATTAAATCTGGTTCTGATTCAACTATTCCAGGAGGATAACATTGCCATAAAACACTTGTACCTTTAAGCTCCGCATGTGATTGTAATATTTTTAAATCCTCATCTGTTAAATTTTTAGAAGGTAACAGCGGATTATGTCCACTTATTATGATATCTGAAAAACAAGGGTTATGAGCAGCATATAACGTAATTTTTACTAAATCCACAAAAGGTCTGATAAATTCTCCCAACACATTACTAAAATTAGTAATAAAATTACCAAAAATCATAGTGGCATCTTCTATGTTTTTTAAGTCTTCAAATAAACGATTTTCTATTAACGAAGGTACTAAACCTTTGACTATTTGAAGATACGTTGTAGCTTTTACTTCTGTTGAATAAGTTTTATTATTCAAAGCATTACCAATGGTTGTAAGCTCT